>JABIXC010000011.1 GCA_018666775.1 Rhodospirillales bacterium
TCTTGGAACATTCCAAGACGATTGGTGCGTATGGAAACCTTGAAACAGAGGTAGTTGGAGTATTTTGGTATTTCACCAGTTGGGTCTAATCCGTCGTATTCTGGTGATGTTATTTCACCAGTTGGAACTACTCTACCGTGACGGATTTGGCGAGGTTTCGGGGTTGGTCGACATCGGTGCCGCGCAGGACGGCGGCGTGATAGGCGAGCAGTTGCACCGGAATGGTATAGAGGATGGGCGCCACAAACGGATCAACCTTAGGCAGTTCTATGGTTGCCGCGGCCAGATTGCCAAGGCGCGCAATGCCTTCGGCGTCTGATAAAAAGATCACCCGCCCGCCACGCGCGATCACTTCTTGCATATTGGAGGCTGTTTTTTCAAATAGCTCATCAAAGGGTGCCACCACGATGATGGGGATATCTTTATCGATCAAGGCAATGGGGCCGTGTTTCATTTCACCGGCGGCAAAGCCTTCGGCGGGAATATAGGTGATTTCTTTTAATTTCAGCGCCCCTTCCAAAGCCACGGGATAGCCCGTGCCGCGCCCCAGAAACAAAACGTGGCGCGCTTTGGATATTTCTTCGGCCAATTCTTTTAACCGTTCATCATGGCGCAACACCCCTGCTGCGCGCGATGGCACTTCGGCGATGGCCGCAGACAAGGTTGCTTCGCGAGCATGATCAATGGCACCGCGTGCGCGTGCCGCCGCAATGGCCAAACACGCCAGCACCGTCAATTGGGTGGTAAACGCCTTAGTCGATGCCACACCGATTTCAGGCCCTGCATGGGTTAACAAGGTGCCATCGGCTTCGCGGGCCATGGTGCTTTCGGCGACGTTCACCAAAGACAAGACCGTTTGTCCCAATTGGCCAGAAAGCCGGAGGGCGGCCAGGGTGTCTGCGGTTTCACCGGATTGAGAAATGCCCAAAGACGCGCCGCCTTCGGCCATCAAGGGCTGGCGATAGCGAAATTCAGAGCCGATATCCACGTCTACGGGCAAGCGCGCAATGCCTTCGAACCAATAACGCGCCACCAATGCGGCATGCCACGATGTGCCACAGGCCAACAATTGCAATCGCGACAATGTGGCAAAATCCACCTGCAAATCCGGCAAGGTGACCGTGCGCGTTGCGGGATTGAAAAATGAATTAAGGGTGTCACCAATGACGGTCGGTTGTTCGTAAATTTCTTTCAACATGTAATGAGCAAAATTGCCCTTGCCCACCGCATCACCGATGGCGGCCGTTTCCTGCACCGCGCGGGATACCTTTGCGCCATTACCGTCATAAACGGTTGCGCCATCACGAGAGAGTTCCACCAGATCGCCATCTTCCAGATAACTGAGCCGCCGGGTCAGGGGGGCCAACGCCAGCGCATCGGAGCCAATAAACATTTCACCATCACCATAGCCCACCGCCAGCGGGCTGCCCCGGCGCGCACCAATCAACAGTTCCCCATGGCCAGCAAAGATCATGGCCAGCGCAAACGCGCCTTCCAATGCCGCCACGGTTTTTTCGGCGGCTTCACGCGGGGTGGCACCATCATTCAAGTGGCGGGAGACCAGATGGACAATGACTTCGGTGTCGGTGTCGCTTTCGAACACATCGCCGTCTTTTTCCAACGCGGTTTTCAATTCCTGAAAATTTTCGATGATGCCGTTATGGACCACCGCCACATGGGCATTGGCATGGGGGTGGGCATTGGCTTCGTTGGGGATGCCGTGGGTCGCCCAGCGGGTATGCCCAATGCCGGTGGTGCCGCTTAAGGGCTCATCATCGACGGCGTGTTCCAGATTGATAATCTTGCCTTGGGCGCGGCGGCGATCAATATGGCCATTGACCAAGGTCGCCAGCCCGCCGGAATCATAGCCCCGGTATTCAAGCCGTTTCAGCCCCTCAATCAATTCCGGGGTTACTGCGTTTGTGCTGATGATACCAATAATGCCACACACGGCGCGCTAATCCTTTTTGCCGGATTTTTTATCGCGGTATATTGCACCGCCGCCGGGTTTGATTTTTTCATCGCCCCGGGACACATACAGGGCATCTTTAGGCACGTCCGATGTCACCACAGACCCCGCCCCGATCACCGCACCATCATGGACCACCACCGGTGCCACCATGGCCGTGTTAGAGCCAACGAAGACGCCAGCGCCGATATCGGTTTTGAATTTATTATAGCCATCATAATTGCACGTGATGGTGCCGGCCCCAATATTGGTGTCTGCCCCCACCCGGGCATCGCCGATATAAGACAGGTGGTTGATCTTTGCACCCGGTTCAATCAAGGCGGCCTTGATCTCTACGAAGTTGCCAATATGGGCGTTCTCGCGAACATCCGCACCGGGGCGCAGCCGTGCGAACGGCCCAATGATGGCACCTTCCCCCACACTTGCCCCTTCGATATGGCAATTGGGGCGAATTTCGACGTTATCTGCAATCACCACGTTGGGGCCAAACCACACATTGGGGCCAACCACCACATCCCGGCCAAGCATAGTGTCATGGCTGAACCACACCGTTGATGGATCGATCAAGGTGGCACCTTTGTCCATGGCCTGGGTGCGAAGGCGCGTTTGCATCACCCGTTCGGCCACGGCCAGTTCTGCCCGGGAATTAACCCCCATCAGGGTTTCCCCATCACCGATGGCCACCGCACAAGGCAGGTTATCGGTACGCGCCAGCCCAATCACATCGGTCAGGTAATATTCACCCTTGGCATTATCGGTATCAAGGCGCGCCACCAATTGGCTCAAAAGCGCCGCACTGGATGCCGCCATCAGGCCGGAATTGCACAAAGTAATGGCGCGCTCATATTCCGATGCGTCCCGGGCCTCAACAATGCGGGCCAATGCGCCATCGGGTTCTTGCACCAGCCGCCCATAAGCGTGATCGCCGGTTACCTGAAAGCCCAACACCGAAAGCCCGTCACCGGATTTTGGCAATGCGTCAAACACGGCTTTCAGAACCGCCGGGGTAATCAGGGGCATATCGCCATAGGCAATGACCACCGGGCCACCAAAATCAGCCAGACCCTCCAGCCCGGCGCGCACCGCATCCCCGGTGCCCTGGGGCTTTTTCTGAATGCAGGTGGTGACATGGCCATCAAAGCCCGCGACATATTCGCGCACGCTTTCTTGAGCCGGAGACGTCACCACCATGATGTTCGCAGGCGACAGTGCACGCGCTGCATCAATGGCATGGCCAATCATGGACTTTCCGCACACCGGGTGCAGGACCTTGGGCAGGGTTGAACGCATGCGCGTCCCCTCACCTGCGGCAAGAATGATAATGGCCATGGGGTTTGTCATATCAGCTCAGGCTTTAAGATTAACAATTGGCGGGAACTTGGCATGGGGGCTATGTCATTGCCAAATCAACATTTATTGCCAAAGGTTACAAGTCTTTGGCCGTTCCTTTTGAATTATTTTTGAATTATTTCTTCGGGCCTTTGTTGACCGCCATCAGGGTGCGGCCCTTATAGCTCGCCTTCACCAGATACAGCATCATGTAGCCCAGATTAAAATCTGCCTGAAATTGCACCGGCACGGCGGGCAGGCCCGGGGCCACAGATGCCATCCAGATGATGGGCTGTTCCAGCTTGTCATCATCCCAAAACCGCAATTTGATCTTTTGTTTGCGAAAGCCCGACACCTGTTTCATGACAAACCGACAGCGTCTGGCAGAACCAATAAAGGCCAGATACCCCGGCCGCTTTAAATGTTCATCACCAAGGTCTTGAAAATCCAGATTGTAGCGCCGGTCGCCATCGAAAACCGGAACCTGGCTGCCGCATGTCTGGCCTTGGCCCAATCTGTGGGAAACCACCATGGCCGCACTTAACGGATCAACCGCCAACCGTGGCAAAAAATCTGGCAGGTCGCGTTTTTGTGCCCGGTGCGGCGTGTCGACGGGCAGGCGCGTAATGCCGTAGGCCCCATCGCCCTTGAAGGCGACCTGCAAATGCTTGTCGCCTTTTCGCCTGGCCGTGATGACGTCATAGCGTTGTGCTTCGACCCCGTGGCCATTGATGATGCCCCGCGCCGTGGCATCCACCCCCCAGCGCCAGAACATCCGCACCACGCCCTTGGTCTTGCCGCCGCCCTTGATCCGATAGCGATCGCGATCAAAGGCAAAATCAGCATCAAAGCCAAAGATATTCAGCCCACCCAGATAAATCTCATAGCCAAGCTTCATCACCCGCTCCGCCGACACCGCAGGCGTGATCATCGGGCCAACCAACACCCCCCCCGAAAGCATGAGTGCTGCCAGCGGCCCAGAGAATTTAAACAGAGTTACTTTCATGGCGTTATCCTTAACCCAGATGATGGCAAAACCATGTGCACGCAGTATAACAAATTTAGCCCAATGCCGCCATCATCCCCCAAAACAGGGCGTTCCCTTGACAGCCCACCGGCCCCGGCTCTATATGAGGCCTAATCTTGCCTGTTTACGGGTAAGGGCGCTTAGCTCAGCGGGAGAGCACCGTCTTCACACGGCGGGGGTCACTGGTTCAATCCCAGTAGCGCCCACCATCCCCTTCCAGAATGATCCCCAGCTTGTGAGCCCAGCTTTATCTGGGCCCATGGCGCTTATGGCCACACGGCACATGTTTGGCCCGGGCAATCATCATCCTCGCAAAGATTGCGGGCAAAAATTTCACACAATCTAGGCATGTAGATCCACCCGGACAGGACAACTGCTATATTCAATTAGGAGTAATTCTCATTCCTATAATTGCTTAATACTAAATAAATATGCCGATGCTCTAATCATTTTTTTGGAGACCAACAAGTTTGTAAATCAATCACGCCCGGCAACAGACAAATAGATCTGCGCACCGGGGCAATCAATTGGAAGCCTGCCCAAGATTACATATCGCCATCAACCTCTGGGCCCGACCCCATCATCATCATGCGCTTTGTCAGACCCGCGACTGCGCCACTTTGCAAAAGGTCATCGTAATGCCAAAAATTTCAAATTTTATAAATTTAAAAATCTCAAAAAAACTTCCCATAATCCTTGTTGCTCTTTGCCTGACCACCGGGCTGATTGTCGGCTTGATTGCGTCATACCAATCCAGCAGTGAATTTCACCTCGCTGCCAACAGCAAACTTCGGGCCCTTCAAGAAACCCGGGCCAGTGAACTGAGCCGATATCTGGGAACCATCCGCGAAGATTTGAAATTTCAATCAACCAACCCGTTTGTTCGTGAAGCCTTAATTGCCTTCACTGCCGGATGGAACAAGGTTGATGGCGACAAAACGAAGACCTTGCAACGGCTTTACATCAAGGAAAACCCAAACCCGACGGGTAAAAAGGAAAATCTGGATTTCGCGCCTGATGGCTCTGCCTACAGTGCGGCCCATGGCAAATACCATCCGTGGATGCGCCAATTTCTGCGGGCACGAGATTATTACGATGTCTTCTTGTTCGATACCCGTGGCAACCTGGTCTATTCCGTATTCAAAGAACTTGATTACGCAACCAACGTTGTTCAAGGCCAGTGGAAAGATACCGATCTCGGCAAGGCGTTCACCGCCGCCAATGGGAAACCCGCAGGCCAACAGTCCTTCTTTGATTTCCGTGCCTATGCCCCCAGCGCAGATGCACCCGCCAGCTTTATTTCTGCCCCTGTCATGGATAGTAAAGGCACCACCATTGGCGTGTTGGCATTTCAGATGCCCATTGCCCGGATCAACAAGGTCATGCAGCAATCGGGCGGTATGGGAAAAAGTGGTGAGACCTATATCGTTGGCAGTGATTACCTGATGCGGAGCGATTCTCGCTTTTCCAAGGAATCAACCATTCTCAAAACCAAGGTCGAAAGCGATACCGTCAAACAAGGGTTGGCCGGCAAGTCCGGGGTTAAAATCGTTCCTGACTATCGTGGCATTCCGGTTCTATCTGCCTTTGGGTCCTTGGAATTTTTGGGCACCAAATGGGCTATTCTAGCTGAAATTGATAAATCAGAAGTGTTTGAACCAATTACCAATCTGCAGCTGTTCATGGCCTTTGCCGGGACCATCGTCTTGCTGATTATGGGGACCATTGGGTTTTTCTTTTCCAGATCCCTGACCGGACCCCTTTCTTCCATGACTGCCGCCATGGGCCAATTGGCCGAAGGGGACAAGACCGTCGAAATCCCTGGTACCGAACGCAGTGATGAAATCGGCGAAATTGCCGCTGCGGTTTAGGTCTTCAAGGAAAACATGATCAAAAACGAAGAAATGGCCGAACAACAAAAACGCGCCGAAGAAGAACAGCGACAGACCGAAGCCAAACACGCGGCAGAAAAACAAGCTTCAGAAGAAGCTTCCCGCCAGCGAGAAGAACAACGTGTCACGGAAAAACGTGCGGCCGAAGATATAGAACGGGCCAAAGAGGCCGCAGAAAACGAAGAGAAGGTCGCTCGTGCCACAGCCCTGGAAGAACTGAATGCCAACTTTGAAACGAAGGTGTCTGCGGTCCTTGAAAGTGTTGTGTCATCGGCAACCGAGCTGCGGTCTTCTGCAGAATCCATGTCATCGACGGCAGAGCAAACCAGCAATCAGTCCGCCGCCGTTGCAGCGGCTTCGGAACAGACCACCAACAATGTCCAGACCGTGGCCAGTGCCACCGAAGAGCTTACGTCTTCGGTGACTGAGATTTCTACCCAAGTGTCCAAAAGCACCCAGATTTCTCAGGATGCGGTGAATAAGGCATCGGCCACCAATGACCAAATACAGGAACTGGCCAACACCGCCCAGAAAATTGGTGAAGTGGTCAAGCTGATCAACGACATTGCCAGCCAAACCAACCTTTTGGCCCTCAATGCCACCATTGAGGCGGCCCGTGCCGGTGAAGCGGGCAAGGGCTTTGCTGTTGTCGCATCGGAAGTTAAAAGCCTTGCCAGCCAGACCGCCCAGGCCACCGAAGAAATTTCGGCCCAGGTGTCTGCGGTTCAGTCAGCGACATCCGTATCGGTCACGTCCATTGAAGAAATCACCGCCGTCATTGGTGAAATCAATGAAATCTCCAGCTCCATCGCTTCTGCGGTTGAAGAACAAGGTGCTGCCACCCAAGAGATTGCCCGCAATGTCCAGGAAGCGGCAACAGGCACCCAAGAGGTCTCAGCGAACATCACCGATGTGACCCAGGCGGCAGAAGAAACCGGCAAGGCCGCCGAACAAGTTCTGGATGCATCCAACGATGTGTCTTCCCAGGCTGATGTCCTTCGTAACGACATCAAAACCTACCTGGAACAAGCCAAGTCTGCGTAACAGTCAGACTTGAGTCCCCAAAACTGGCCCATTGATTTGTCCCCCGATAGATCAATGGGCTTTTATTTTGAGCAAGCCTTGCTATATTAAGGCAACGCAATGTTGAGGAAATGATCATGGCTTTACCAGAAATCGGAAGTAACCCACCGGGCTTTGCCCTGCCCAATCAGGATGGCAAGAGCGTCAGCCTTGAAGATTACGCAGGTCGCAATGTGTTGATCTGGTTTTTCCCCCGCGCCTTTGGCCGTGGGTGAACCAACGAGGCCCAAGGGTTCCGTGATCGAACCCAGGAATTCAAAGCTAAAAATACTGACCTGTTAGGAATAACCTTCAGCGCGCCAGAAGACCTCAAGACATGGTCTGATGACACCGGGTTGATGACCGATCTTTTGCAAGATGCAGATAAATCTGTGGCCATTGCCTATGGTGCCGCCGTTGATGCGGATCAGGAACGGCCAAAACGGATATCTGTGCTTGTTGGTCCGGATGGGGTGGTTCTTAGAACCTATGACAGCCCCGATGCCGTGCTTCACCCCGCTGAAGTTCTCAGCGATCTGGACTAGCGGCTTCCGGTTCTGTTTTTTCCGGTTTTTTCTTTTCGGTGCGCAGCAGATACAGGCTGGAGCAAATGATCACGCCTGCCCCTGCAAGGGACCAAATCCCCGGCACTTCGCCAAACCAGATCACCCCAAGCCCAAACCCATAGACAATACGCAAATAATCAAACGGCATGATAAAGCTGGTCTCACCCAGCCCAATGCCGTGGGTAAACATGCCTTGCCCGACAATGCCGAGCGCCCCGGTCAGCGCCAATAGCCCCAACTGACTCCAGCTTGGCTGCACCCAGACAAACAGGGCCGGGATCAGGGCGAATAACGATGTGAACAGGGCGAAGTAAAACATGATCACCAAGGTCGGCTCGGTCCGGCTTAATACCTTGATCGAGAGCACCACCAAGGTGCCAAAGAAAGTACCCCCCAATGCCACCAGCGCCCAGGGCTCGAACCCCTCACCAAAAGGCCGGGTAATCATCATGACACCGACAAAGCCGATCACCGTGACCAGCGCGCGTCTGGCCCCCACCACTTCGCGCAGCACCAGCGATGCAATCACCACCATAATCAAGGGTCTGGAAAATTGAATGGTGACGGTATCGCCAAGGGCCATGTTGATCAGGGCAAAGAAGAAAAAGATGTTCCCCATAAAGCCGACAAAGCCACGGGTTGCATGCAGGTGCAGTTTTTTGGTGCGCAAAACCCCAAATCCCATGCGCCAGATCACCGGTAAAATCACCAGAAAGCCTGCGAAAAACCGCACGAACAGAACCTCAAACGCCGGCAATTCCTGCCCCAATTGCTTTACCAAAGAGGCCATGACAATCAGAATAAACCCGCCAACAACGGCAAACCCCACGCCGCGAATGTTCGCAGGCAACCCATTCCAGGCTGTTTGCAGCCTGCCAACAAGGCCTGCTGGGGTGGCGTTAGATTCCGGCTCATTCATGGGCATCGGTTTTCATAAATCGGGGTGGGAAACAGAATAAGAAAATCCGCGCCAGATTGCGCAAACCACACGCGTCTTGTCAAACATGACGAATACGCAAGAAACGAAAAGAAAAGCTGATTAGTTGACGGAGAACCCGACGACTTCTTCAATCTTTTGAAGCAAGTCTCCGGCCGATACCGGCTTGGTCATGATGGCGACCGCGCCCACCTGCAGGGTGGTTTCATGAAGCAAGCGGTCACTGTCCCCGGTCAGGATGATCACGGGGATTTCAAGTTTTTTGCTGCGCCGCAAGGTGTTGCAAAATTCCATGCCATCCATGCCATCCATGTGCAGGTCCGAAATGATGACATCGGGGAGTTGCCCGCCCATTTTCTGGGTGCAGCCCTGAAGAATTTCCAGCGCCTTTTCGCCATTTTCGGCCTCAAGCACATTGTCAATTCCGACATTGGCCAAAAGCTGACGCAGGATTGAACGCATGGTGCCCTGATCATCGACGACCATAACCTGCAATAGACTTTGAGCTGTTGACGACATTAACGAAATTTCCTTAGCGCTGGCCACCCATTACGGTGCGCGCCTCATACAGACCAATTCTTGTGAACCATATGCCCTGAGAACAGTTAATTATTTAGTAATGGCCGGGCAATGCTGGGTTATTTCTTGCCTGTCCAGTTGGGGGCTTCACCCGATTGTTTCAAGGTCTTACCGGTCTTGACCAATTCCTTGATCGCACCCGCAATTGGCATGGTAATCCCTGCCTGATCGGCCATTTTGGAAACAATCTGCATATCCTTCAAGGCCCAGGTAAAGGTGATCATGTCCCAATCTTCCAGTGCCGCAGAATTGCCCGAGCTCATCAACAATGCTTCGCGCAATTTCGGCAGTTCAATGCCGGTACTTTCTGAAAGACGGCCCGCCTCCATCAATGCAATACCGTTCACCCATAACAGCATGTTGTTCATGGTCTTTGCGACCTGGCCGTGGCCAACCTGGCCCACGTGAACGATGTCTGATGAAAACGTCGAAAAGATAGGGCGGGATTTTTCCACCACATCATCACTGGCACCAAAAAGGGCCAATAACGTGCCTTCATCGGCGGCCCAGCCCCCACGACAAATGGGCGCATCCAAAACGCCGATTTTCTTTTTGGCGGCCTCTTCTGCAATTTTCTGCACCGTGTCGGGGGCTACGGTGGAAGAAACGGCAATCACAGATCCGGGCTTCATGGTTTCAACCAGACCGCCCTTGCCCAACGTGACATCAAGGGCTTCGTCGTCGAATCCAACGGCAATGATGACAAAATCAGAAACGTTACCCAGCGCACCGGGGCTATCTGCACTAAGTGCGCCAGCATCGGTGGCGCGCTTGACCATTTCGGCGCTGATATCGGTCACGGTGACGTCATAGCCCTTATTAATCATGTGCTTAAGCATGGCATAGCCCATGCGCCCCGGCCCAACCAAACCGATGTTTTCCTTACCCATGCCCTTATTCTCCCTTTAAATCCGGTGTTCAATTGCTGGGGCATTCTAGTCTCTGGCCCCACAAGCCACAAGAAGCCGCCCAAAAATCCAACTAGGCACCCACTTGCACGAACGCGGCTTTGGGCGTATTTATAAGCACATTCATTAGCATTCTATGCTTTTTTAAAAAGTCGCCGGAGGAAACAATGTCCACGAAGCTCAACGTCATCGACGCCGATGCCCATGTTATCGAACAACCCGCCACCTGGTCTTTTATCGAAGAGGCAGACCGCAAATACCAGCCCATGATCGTCAAATACGATTCAGGCGAAGAAAAGCTGGGCGCCCTTGGCAATGTGCAAAAGGAATTCTGGGTCGTCGAAGGCCGCATTCAGGCCAAGGAAAACAATCTGGGCATCGACAACACGTCCCGGGAATCGCGCGAGATGGTTGATGTCGGCGCACGCCTGAAACACATGGACGAGCTGAACATTGACGTTCAAGTCCTTTACCCCACCCTATGGCTGCGCCCCATTACGCTGAGCATGCGCGGCGAATTTGCCCTGTGCCGGTCGTATAATCGCTGGCTGGCAGAGATTTGGAAAAAGGGCGACGGCAGGCTTTTATGGGTTATGCAACCGCCGCTGTATTCCCCCATCAATGAACTGCGCAAAGAAATGGAATGGGCAAAGGACAATGGCTGCTGTGGCATATTCATGCGCGGGCTGGAATGTGAACGTCGGCTGTCTGATCCGTATTTCCACGAATTCTACGCCATTGCCGAAGAACTGGACCTGATGATGGGCATCCATTCCGGAAATGGCGCTTTTGGCATCCATGATTTCTATGGCGATGAAGCGGGCTTTAACAAATTCAAGCTGGCCTGTGTTGGGGCCGTCCACGATCTTTTGATGACCGGCACCCCCGCCATGTTCCCGAAACTGCGTTGGGGCTTTATCGAACTCAGCGCCCAATGGGTGCCCTATTTGCTGAATGATCTGGAATTGCGTTTCAAACGCCGTGGCACCCGTTTCAGCAAAGACATCATGAAAGAAAACAACCTGTATGTCGCCTGTCAGGTCACCGATGATTTTGACGCCATTTTGCAGCACATGAGTTCTGATAATCTGGTGATCGGCACCGATTACGGCCATCATGACACCTCCACCCAGATCGAAGCCCTGCGCATGATCCGCGAAGACGGCAAGGTTGCCGCCAACATCGTCGATGATATTCTGGGGGACAATGCGGCCAGACTTTACGGCCTTTAGGGTCAACTAAAACATGGCCCAAACGGGTATTGGGCCATGTTTTTTCCCCTTTCAGGGCTGTTATTGATAAAAAGACAGCCTATGAACGAAATTCGCATCACAGACAGTTTCATCCAGGGCCTATGCGCGCCGATCCGCGATATTGCCGACCGGGCCGGGCTTGCCATTTTGGATATCGTCGAACGCGGGTTTGACGTCACCACCAAGGAAGACCGCAGCCCCGTCACAGATGCCGACCATGCGGCAGAAGCCATCATTCTGCCTGCCTTGGCAAAATTGACCCCCGATATCCCTGTAGTTTCCGAAGAAGCCGCAGCACAGGGCGATGCCCCATCGGTGCAGGGCGACACGTTCTGGCTGGTTGATCCACTGGATGGCACCCGTGAATTCGTGCAAGGCGGGATCGACTATGCGGTCTGCATTGGACTCATTGCCGGGGGCAAACCTGTCTTTGGCCTGATCCATGGCCCGGCAAAGGGCATTACCTATTGGACCAGCACAATCAACACCCCGGTCCGGGCCGGGGCAGATGGCATCATCACGCCCATTGCTGCGCGCAAACCACCCGATGACGAGTTGATCGCCATCACCAGTCGGTTCCACGGCAAGGCAGGTGGGCGCCAGGCAACCTTTCTTGAATCCATTCCCATGACGGAACGCATCCTGATGGGCAGTGCTTTAAAATTTGGGCGATTGGCCGAAGGATCAGCCGATGTCTATCCCCGGTTTGGCCCGACATCAGAATGGGATACCTGCGCGGGCGATGCCATCTTGCGCGCAGCCGGGGGCTCCATCAAAACCCTTGATGGAAAAGACCTCACCTATGGCAAACCTAAATTCCTCAACCCCGATTTCATGGCCCGGGGTATTTCATGACCCCCAACATCAAAATCGCCAATGCGGCGATGGCAGAAGCGCGCGCAATTATTGCACAAGGCGGTCTGGTCGCCTTTCCCACAGAAACCGTCTATGGCCTGGGCGCCGATGCCACCAATGACGCGGCTGTCGCGGCAATATTTGACACAAAAAAACGCCCTGCCTTTAATCCACTGATCGTTCATTTTGCCAATTGCGAAATGCTTGCCCCCCACGTCATCATGACTGATCTGGCAACATCATTGGCCGATGCCTTCTGGCCCGGCCCCCTGACCCTGGTGCTGAAGCGCGCGCCGGACACCCCCATTTCCAAACTGGTCAGTGCTGGCCTTGAAACCATGGCTGTCCGCGTGCCCAAACACCCCATTGCGCAATCTCTGATCCGCGCGTGCAACACGCCCATCGCTGCCCCCAGCGCCAATCGGTTTGGCGACATCAGCCCGACCCGTGCCGAACATGTGGCAGCATCCCTTGGCGATGGCAAAGCCCTCATTCTTGATGGCGGGCAAACTGACATTGGTATTGAATCCACCGTTATTAATCTCAGTGAAAATACCCCTACCCTGTTGCGGCCCGGCTTTGTCACTCAGGAAATGATCGAACAGGTCATCGGGCCGTTGATGATTCCAAAAGATAACAGTGAAGATGGCGCGCATAAATCACCGGGCCGCGAATTGCGCCATTATGCGCCGAAGCACCCGCTGCGCATCAACGTGACCGAGCTGCAACCAGGCGATGTCCTGCTTGCCTTTGGTGAATCCATTCCAGATCATGGGGATATGGTCCTTAACCTCAGCCCCAAAGGGGACCTTCGGGAAGCAGCAGCCAACCTGTTTGCCATGCTTCACACCCTTGATAGGGCCGCCCCAAAGGCAATTGCCGTCATGGCCATTCCCGAAACCGGACTGGGGGTCGCCATCAATGACCGTCTGCGCCGCGCTGCCCATTCTGACTAGACCCTCTTGCCCAAACCCATCAGGCGGGATTAAATAAAGCCTGACCTTCACCGAAGACCAACCAATAAAAATACCACCACAGGGAAACATCATGGACAAAGCCATTCTTGACCAATTTCATAACGCCCTTGGCGATCGTGGGGTTCTGACAGAACCCGGTGATATGGCGCCTTTTGTCGAAGATCACCGTGAAATGTATGAAGGTTCCGCCGCCGCCGTGCTGCGCCCCGCCAATACAGAAGAAGTCTCCGCTGCTGTTACCATTTGTGCCAAACACAAAATCCCCATTGTCCCCCAGGGTGGCAATACCGGGCTGGTTGGTGGGTCCGTTCCCGATCAATCTGGCGATGCGGTCGTGCTCAGCCTTGGCCGCATGAACACCATCCGAAAAATGGACCCCCTTAACAACACCATGACGGTAGAAGCCGGGTGCGTTCTTGCTGATCTCCAATCTGCGGCCGCCGATGCGGACCGTCTGTTCCCATTAAGCTTGGGGGCAGAAGGCAGCTGCATGATTGGCGGCAATCTTTCCACCAATGCCGGTGGGGTTCAGGTGCTTAAATACGGCAATGCCCGTGAACTGGCCCTCGGCCTTGAGGTCGTGCTTCCCGATGGCCGCATCTGGCATGGCCTGAATGCCCTGCGCAAAGACAACACGGGATACGATATTAAACAGTGGTTTTTTGGGGCCGAAGGCACGCTTGGCATCATTACCGCAGCCGTGGTGAAACTGTTTCCCCGCCCCCGACAACAGGAAACAGCCTTTCTGGCAGTGCCAAAGCTTGATGATGTGCTCACTATTCTTTCCGATGCCCGCGCCGCATCCGGCGATTGCGTAACCGCCTTTGAATTGATCCCCCGCGTTGGAGTCGACCTTGTGATCAAACATTTTGAAGGCAGCAGGGTCCCCGTTGAAACCGTATCGCCCTGGTACGTTTTGATGCAATGGAGTGCCGGGGACAGCGACACAACCGAAGACGGTGAAACCGGCCTGCGCCACGGGTTGGAAAACTTTCTAGAAAGCCGGTTCGATGCAGGTAGTGTCACCGATGCGGCCCTTGCATCCAGTGAAGCCCAAACCAAAGACCTTTGGCATTTCCGGGAAGTCTTGCCCGAATCCCAAACCCGTGAAGGCGGCTCTATCAAACATGATGTCTCTGTCCCGGTGTCTCAGGTTGCCACGTTCATTCATGAAGGCACACGCCGTTTGGAAGAAAAACTGGATGGCATCCGGGTGTTTCCCTTTGGCCATGTAGGGGATGGCAACATTCATTTTAACGTGAGCCAACCGCTGGGCATGGACAAGACCGAATTTTACAAACATTGGGATAAAATGAACCGGGTGGTTCATGATCTGGTCATGGAAATGGGTGGCAGTTTTTCTGCAGAACACGGGATTGGGCGTTTGAAGAAAGACGAACTGGCCCATTATGCCGATCCCTTGAAACTGGAATTGATGCAGCGTTTGAAAAACACCCTTGACCCTGATGGGATCATGAACCCCGGCAAAGTTTTATAGCCATCAAAGAACGAACCCGGACCCAGCGATGAACACCCCCCAATTCCGGCCTCTCACCCTTCCGTGGCGACGGACAGCTTTGGTGCTGTGGGGTATTTCGATCACAGCCATTACAGTCTTGTCCTTGCATCCCAGATGGGGGCCGCCCGGGGGCATGCATTTGGACAAACTGTTTCATACCCTTGGCTATTTCACCGTGGCGGCCTTACCCTTTCTTGCCTTCACCACCCGGACGCGTGCATGGCGCGCGATGGTGTTGATGCTGCCCCTTGGGATTGGCCTGGAATTTCTTCAGCAATATGTCCCCGGACGATCATCAGATGTGATGGATATGGTGGCCAATACAGCCGGGGTCATTATGGGCGGACTTGGCGGGCCGTGGTGCCTGAAAGTGGCAGATAGTTTGATCCAGCAGATCAATCCCGGTGCAAAAAAAGAGCCCTGATTTCGGGGTTTGAAATACACGCACCGCCTTTGCCCTACCGGCCTTCATGCTAAAAAGCCCCGGCATCTGACCCGGGGCATTGCCCTTTTTTGAATATTTTCAGAATACCTAGTATTTTTAGTAGGGTTTCTTCATTTCCGGGCATTTTCATACATTGTTATGAAAACTAATCTATATCCCTCATATCCTTTGTGAATTTGTTTTTATGTTTTTTTATCTATGCCCTCGTGTATAATTGGCCACCACTCTTTCCAAGGTGTTTGTTCTGAAAATACTGATCGCAGATGACCATCCCCTGTACCGCGAAGGATTGTCACGTCTCGTTGCCGGTCTCGATGATGATCCAGTCATTGTCGAAGCGGGAGACTTTACCGAAACACTCAGCCGTATCCAAAATGATGGTCCCTTTGACCTCATCCTCTGCGATCTCAGGATGCCTGGTGGAGAAGCCATTCCTGCCATTCGCAATGTCATTTCCCAAAGTGGTGACATCCCAGTTGTTGTCGTTTCCGGTTTTGAAACCCGGCAAAATGTTGAGGGATCATTGGAGGCGGGTGCACGGGGGTTTTTACCAAAATCAACGCCACCTGCGGTGATGTTAAATGCGCTGCAATTGGTTCTGCTTGGTGAAATTTACGTCCCAAAATCTCTGATCACCAATGAATACGGCTCCGGGGAATCAGAGAACACCGGCAACCGCCCTGACATGAGCAAAATCCAGGTCCAGATCGACATGCTGACCCAGCGCCAACGCGGCGTGCTTGCCCTGATCGGACAAGGCATGTCCAACCGGGATATTGCTGGACGGCTCGATATCTCTGAGGGCACCGTCAAGGTCCACGTTGGGGCTATCTTGAAAACCCTGGATGTAAACAACCGCACCCAGGCGGCATTGGCGGCAACCGAGCTCGGGATCACGCCCTTGGATGATGACAGACAGGTCGTTGCTAAATAAGCAACCCGACGCCAAGCACGCCACCTCCAGACACTAGAGCCACCAAATACTAGAACCACTGTGGCCTTCCAGCTTTTTATTCCAGAATTTCGCGCAGCTCGGAAATGCTGACCGGCTTGGTCAAGGTCGTGACGCCTTTCAGCTCACCCTTTTCAGCAAGTTCGCGGGCCGAGTCCGTAAAATGAGGGTTGTGGCCCGTCACAAATACAATTTTTGCACGGCATTTTTCATGGGCAAGCCAATGGGCAAGTTCTACCCCGTCCACTTCCGGCATGACCAAATCCAGCACAACGACCGTCGGATCAAATTGCTCATAAATATCGGCAAATTCATCCGCCTTTTCTGCGACCCGCACCTCGTAGCCCAGACCTTCCGCTACAGCACGAACAATCTCAGCAAAGGCTGGTTCGTCATCAATGGCAAGCAACCTTTTATCGCCCATTGCCCCCTCCGAATTTGTTGCAAACCGTTCTCATACTTCTAGTACTACAACCTAACATGGCCACAAATGCAAACAGTCATGATAATCGAACAAATATTACCATAAATGAAATACCATATTTGTTGAATACCCCACCTTTTGCTATACTGGACGATAATTAGAATACAATCCATTAAAACACCTGCCCACGGAACCACGCGGGCAAGAGAGGGAGAGAATGGCCCAAAGCCTTAAAACCATTGATGCTGATGCGCATGTTGTTGAAACCCCGTTGACCTTCGAATTTATGGAGGAATCGGAAAAAAAGTTCACGCCACTGGTAACCAACCAGGTTTCCGGCGCCCAACAACTCAGCAATGAAGGCAACGTCCGATCCGAATACTGGATCGTTGATAACAACGTCTATGCCAAGGATCGCAATGTCGACAGCCGTTCCGCCACAGAATGGCGTGAAATGACCGACATCAAAGGCCGCGTCAATCACATGGATGAATTGAATATTGACGTTCAAATCCTGTATCCAACGCTGTTTTTGCGCCCCTGCACCGACAATTTCGAAATCGAATTTGCGCTGTTCCGTTCCTATAACCGTTGGCTCGCCAGCATCTGGAAACAGGCGCCCGAACGTTTGCCTTGGGTTGCCATGGCACCGCTGCATTCGCCAATCGAAAAAATCCGTGAAGAACTGGAATGGTGCAAGGCCAATGGCGCCAAGGGCATTTTCATGCGCCCATTGGAATGTGAAAAAGAAGCGTCTGATCCATACTTCTTCCCGTTCTACGAAGTTGCCCAAGAATTAAATCTTGGCATTTGCTTCCACGCGGGCAATGGCAGCTTCAAGGTCCATGATTTCTTCTTTCCAACCAATTTCCCGATCCATAAACTAAGCATGGTTGGGGCCTTCCACGGGCTGGTCATGAATGAAATTCCCCAGCGTTTCCCTGAATTACGCTGGGCCTTCATCGAGGCATCGTCGCAATGGCTTGGCTATGCCGCCCATGATTTGGCCATCCGCCAAAAGAAAAAAGGCAAACGCCCATCCAGCAACATTCTTGCCGATAACAATATCTGGATCGCGGTTCAGGTGGATGATGATCTTGATTACATCCTTGATCGGTATGCCGATGAAAACTATCTGGTTGTGGGCACCGATTATGGCCACACCGATACGTCAGCCGAAATTGAAGCCCTGCGCATGATCCGCGACGACGGGAAAATCCCGTCATCGGTGGTCGATAAAATCCTCGGCCCTAATGCCGCCAAACTTTACGATCTGGGTTAATCTTTTCGATTACAAATCATAAGCCACCGAACCCGGCAGGGTGCTGTTCGCACCTGCTGCTATTTTTTAAGAACAACAACACAAGAATGGGAGTTACATAACATGGCCTTCAAAAGCTGGAGAGGAACAGTCGGCATGATCAAACCGACGCGCCGTCCTGGATCACTGGAAGAGTTGATCCGCATGTTGCCAGAAGGCATTGGGGTTATCCCCCTGTTCCTGAGCATCAATCAGGGCACGACCGATGAATTCAAACGTGCGGTTGAACCCTTTATCCCATTGCTGGATGAACTAGCCGAAGAAGAAGTCGATCTCATGCATCCCGAAGGGGCACCGCCTTTCATGCTGTTGGGGTTTGATGGCGAAGCGGAACTGATCAAAAAATGGGAAAAACGCTACAACACGCCCATTTTCACCTCTGGCACGAACCACGTCACGGCGCTGCGTGCCTTGAAAGCCAAAAAAATTGTCGGTGCAACGTATTTCACCGGTGAGATTAACAACATGTTTGGCAACTACTTCAAAGAGGCCGGATTTGATGTGCTGGCCATGGAAGGCATCGACCAGCCCTTTGATAAAATCGGGCAACTGTCTTCGGAACAGGTCTATGCCCACGTCAAGGAAATCGCCCTGAGATATCCCGAAGCCGATGCGGTTTACCTGCTGGGTTCGGGCTGGCGTGTGTTGCCGGTGATCGATATTCTGGAACAAGACCTGGGCATTCCCGTCGTCCATCCAGTGCCCGCGCGGTGCTGGGAAATCCAGAAGCGCCTGAACGTTCACCAACCGGTTGAAGGCTTTGGCTATCTTCTGGCTGAAATGGTCGACATGGACTAAACCTACCCGGCCGGGGCAACCCGGCTGGATTATTCTGGAGAACACAGCATGGCCGGAAAAGGGTTTACCCCAACAGGCATCCTTCATTTTGCCATTGGTGTTGGTGATCTTGATGAAGGCCGTCGTTTTTATGAAGACGTGCTTGGCTGCACCTATTTGCGCCAAAACGATTCCACTGTTTTCTTTCAGGCAGGGGATCAGTATTTCGTCCTGACCAATGCAAAAAACCACACGCCCCCCAATCCGCCCGGGGAATATGAATTTCACCATGCCTTTACCGTCGAAGGTGATGGCTTTGATGATGCATTGAAATATGTCGAAGAACAGGGCTATCCCATCTTGATCTATGAAGAAGAAGGCCACCGCACCTTCACCGGACGCCACGCCTATATTCAGGACCCGTGGGGAAATTCAATCGAGCTCATCGATTTCCACGGCATCGGCGATTTCTCACGGCCCGATTTTCAAGGCCGGCAACGTCGCCAGAAGACAGCAGAGTAAAAAACCCTAATCGGGCAATCCGGCCATCTTTCGCACAGCACCGGGGCTTAAACCCTGATCGCGGAAATGCCTCAGGCTCAAGGCATCATTGCGCTTGGCAAGGCGCACCCCGGCACTGTCCTCGATCATGGGGTGATGGTAATATTCGGGCACATCCAACCCCAACAAGGCCTGCAAAACCCGGTGCAGATGGGTGACAGGGAACAGATCAATGCCCCGGGTCACCAAGGTCACACTTTGATCTGCATCATCAACGGTGACACTTAAATGATAACTGGTGCCAATATCCTTACGCGCCAGCACCGCATCCCCAAACTGATTTTGATCCACCGCAATGGGGCCACGTTCCCGTTCAACAAATTCTAGCGGCCCAACCAGCCCCGCCGCCTTCTCCGCATCCAGACGCATGGCATGCTCAACGCCTGATGCCATACGAGTTTGGCGTTCCCCATCACTGAGTTTCCGACACGTGCCGGGATAATCGATTAATCCATTTGAATGGGGCGCATCTGAATGGGGGGCACTGGCGGCGCGCTCAATCTCGGCATTAATTTCACGACGCGTGCAAAAGCAGGGATAAAGCACGCCCAAGCCTTCAAGCGTGTCCAAGGCGGCGCGATAGGCTGGATGCCTGGAATTTTGGCGCATCACCGGGGTTTCCCATGAAAGCCCCAACCAGGCCAGATCTTCAAAAATTGCTGCCTCAAAGGCATCGCTGCACCGGGTAATATCAATGTCTTCAATGCGCAGTAAAAACTGGCCCCCGGTTTTTTGGGCAATATCATGGGCAAACAGGGCCGAATAGGCGTGGCCCAGATGCAAATATCCCGTCGGCGATGGGGCAAATCGGGTTGTTTCGGGGTTCATGAATGCACTTTCTCAGTTGATCTTTTAATTATGCGGCCCCTCGCCCACAACGCAAGACTGTGATAAGTATTTGGGAAATTCTACACAAGGGAGAAACGCCATGGATGCGTCCACCGATCAAGGGTTCGAAGACCAATTCACAGAAGTTGAAGGATTTAAAATCCGCTATCTGGAACGCGGCACCGGCCCTGCCGTTATCATGCTCCATGGGGCATCGCTTGGATCCTCTGCCGATGTCTTTCGTCGCAACATTGCCGCCATTGGCGATGCGGGCTTGCGGGCCATCTCTCTGGACATGCCGGGCTTTGGCAAAAGCGACTATTCCGATGATGCATCCATGGGCCTTAAGGTCAAAATCGTCCTGGGCCTGATGGCCGCCCTTGGCATTGATAAGGCATCCATCATTGGCCATTCCCAAGCCGGCAACACCGCCGTACGCTTGGGCATTGATCACCCTGATCGCATCAACAGCGTGGTTATTCTGGGCACGGGCAGTTTGCTGCCCCCCCTTGAAAGTGGTGCGGGCCAACGCGAAGAAGCAGCGCGTGAACGGGTCGACCAACGCATGGCGCGCATTGAACCCGGCATTGAAGAAACCCGCAAGCTTTTAGAAGCAACCGTGTTTCACCACGACCTCATCACCGATGATGAACTGGCCTTGCGCCATTCGCTTTCCGTCGGCCAATGTTTCAAGGCCCATGTTGCACGCACCGAATTATCAGCGGCGGCCAAGCAAAAGGCCAAAGATGCGCCTGCAAAACCCGCTGGAAAAGCCATGTGGGAACAGGTTGCTGATTTAACCATCCCGTCCTTGATGATCTATGGCCGCGAAGACCGCGCCCGTGCCGCTGATCGGGCTGCCTTGTTGGTAGAAAAGCGCCCGGGCATTAATTTGCACATGGCAGAGGGCTGCAAACATCTGGTGCCATGGGATGCATCCGCTATGGTCCACGATTTGGCCATCCCCTTCATGAAGGAAAATTCCTGAACGGTCTAAAACCCGTAATACCAGGGCACAAACAGGGTGAAGGTGATCCACATCACCAGAACCAATGGCCCGCCGGTACGGATAAAGTCGCTAAAGGTGTAATGGCCCGGCCCCAAGACCAACAGATTGGTCTGATACCCGATGGGG
Organism: Rhodospirillales bacterium; assembly: GCA_018666775.1. NCBI lineage: Bacteria > Pseudomonadati > Pseudomonadota > Alphaproteobacteria > Rhodospirillales > Rhodospirillales bacterium. Next base: position 21,317 of record JABIXC010000011.1, read on the forward strand.
GTCGCAAAGGAACAATTCGCCCCAAAAAGGACCGCCAGCACAAAGGGAAATGGATCAACGCCCAACCCATGGGCCAGACTGATGGCGATAGGGGTAAACAAAACGGCCGTTGCATTGTTGGACAACACGTTGGTCATCACGGCCACCACCAGAAAGAACCCTGACAACAGTGCCACTGGCCCTACCCCATCCAGGGCATGGATCAAACCTTCTGCAATGAACAATGCGCCCCCGGTATTGGTCAGCGCCGCATTTAACCCCAGCGCCGCCCCCACCAGAAAGAAGATGCGGCGATCCACCGCCTGAAATGCCTGGCGCAGGGTCAAAACATGGGTCAACACCATCAACACCGCGCCTGAAAATGCCGCAACGGCGATGGGCAAAATGCCGCATGCTGCCGTTATCACGGTGGCGGCAAAAATAATGCCCGCCAATTCCGCCAAATGGCGCGGCGGCAGGCTGAGCGCAGATGCATCCATCATCACAAAGCCCTGATGCCCCCGCACCTGATCCAGATCAGCCTCTGTTCCCTGCAGCACAAGCACGTCGCCTTCACGGATACGAACATCCGTGATGGCCTTTCGAAGCACATGGGCGCGCCGTTCAATGCCCAACACCAAGCAGCCGAAATTAGCATGAAACCCGGCATCTTTCAGGGTATGGCCAATAAAGTCCGACCCCGGTGCCACCAGCACCTCCACCAAAACCTGATCGGCCCGAAGGCGGGCTTTGCGCATTTCTTCATCCGCGGGCAGGTCTTCATCGCTCACCGCAAAATGCAGATGGGGATAGGTGGTCTGGGCTTCGGCCAAGGCATCGCGGGTCGCCAGCACCACCAGCGTATCCCCGGGCTGGACTGTCAATCCGTCAAAGGGCGGGGCGGTGGCCTGTTCATCGCGCTGGGATAAAATCACCCGGCTACCGCGAATGCCCAACAGATCAAAGCGGACATCTTCGCCAACCAGTTTGGATGATTCCGTGACCGTTAATTGCGCGATAAAGCGCCGGTGGGGGCCTTCGGTAAACTGAGCGATGGGGGATGTCCGGTCCTTCAACAGCTTGGGCGCAATGAACGCCAGATACAAAATACCCACCCCCACCAAAACCAGCCCCGGCACGGCAAAATCGAAAAAGCCAAGCGCGCGTTCCCCAGATTGGCTCAACGCACCAGAAATCAAAAGATTGGTCGATGAGCCCATCAGGGTCGTCATGCCCGCCAAGATGGCAACGAATGACAGCGGCATCATGATCCGGCTCACCGAAATATTGTGCTGGAGGGCGACCGATTCCAAAATCGGGATAAAGATGATCACCACCGGCGTGTTGTTGATGAACGGGCTGGATAGCAACACCGCCGCAAAGGTCAGGGCAATGGCGGCGTAACCATTCCCGCCAGTTATGCGCAAGATAAACCGCACCACCCAATCCAGTGCACCCGTGCGCACCAAACCCTGGCCCATAATCAACAGGCACAACACGGCAATTAATGCAGGATTGGCAAAACCGCTTAACAACAGCGCGGCATCAATTTTTTGAAACCCTGCCATGGGCGCCATGGGGACCAAGGAAAACCCCAGCAACAACAGCGCCAAAATGACCATGGAGCTGCGCTCGATGTTCAGCCGTTCAGACACATACAGATAAACCGCCACCCCGATCAAACCGATGCTCATCCAGATATGCAGCTGTGCAGACAATGGCTCGATCATGGTCACCGTTCAATAATAGGGGGAATACGCGCAACTGGCAGGGTTTTAGCCTAGACGAAGCCTTACTTCAGAGCAACGGGACCTAGCCAATCGCTACCACCCGGGTCTTGATGGCGGGGGTGGGTTCAGTGACTTCCAGAAAATCATCGGCCACCAGCCAAAACCCCAAATCCCGCGCAATTTCAGCAATTTCGCCCGGTTTTGCTAGAAAATCAGGATTGGATGGGCGGCCAAAATGGCCATTGCCTGACCCAAAGGTTTCATAAATCAACACCCCACCCGTATCGACCAATTTCATAGTCTGCAACAAGGTATCGCGGTGCAAATAATTCACCACCAACACGGCCTTGAATTTCTCATCCACAAATGGCCATGGCGTACCGTTTTCCAAATCCCATTCCAATACCTCCATCGCGCCCGCACGATCATCCAGCTGGGCCAATCCGCCACAATCGCGATCCACCGCCAACACCCGGTGCCCCCGATCCAACACGGCCATTGCATGGCGCCCCCGCCCCGCCGCCAAATCCAGCACGCGCGCTTCCCCCGCCCCAATCCGAGACAAATGCTCCACCACCCAAGGGGACGGTGCGGGGATATCATGATTGGGATCGGTCATTCTCCAACAGGCTCCAAACGCAAGACGGCACCGTTGGGCTCGTCGGTTAGAAGATAGAGAAACCCGTCGGGGCCGTTGCGGACGTCGCGGATGCGGGTGTTGAATTTTTTTAACAACCGTTCTTCCGATGTGATGGTTTTTCCCTTCACGGTCAGGCGAACCAGAATTTTAGCCGCCAGCGCACCGACGAATAAATTGCCCTGCCATTTTGGAAAGGCCTTGCCGGTGTAAAACGCCATGCCGGACGGTGCGATAGACGGCACCCAGAATTTCAGGGGCTGTTCCATGTCCGGGTGATGGTGGCTGCCGCTGCCGATGGGAAAGCCCGCATACGACACCCCATGGGTAATCACCGGCCAGCCGTAATTGATGGCGGGTTTGATCAGGTTGACTTCATCGCCCCCACGGGCACCATGTTCATGGGCAAAAATGGCGCCGGTTTTTGGGTCCAGTGCCATGCCTTGGGGGTTGCGGTGGCCATAGGAATAAATTTCTGGAAAGGCATCGGTCCGCCCCACAAACGGATTGTCTTTGGGAACCCTGCCATCATCCATCAACCGGATCACCTTGCCCCGGTGGTCTTTTAAATTCTGGGCCGCATCTGGGGTGCCGCGCTCACCGGATGTGATAAACAAATGCCCTGCCCGATCAAACACAAGACGCGATCCAAAATGGTGGCTGCTGTTGGTTGCGGGTTTGGCCTCAAATATATTGGTGACCTGGGTTAACCCCCCGCCAGATAATTTGGCGCGGATCACCCGGGTGGCACTGCCATCAGATTTAGATGCCGAATAAGAAAGATAGATCCATCGGTTTTTTGAAAACTGCGGATGCACCACAACATCCAACAAGCCCCCCTGCCCACCGGCCACCACCGGGGGCAGGCCGGGAATGGGTTTGGGCAACAATTTACCCCCCGAAATACGCCGCAACCGGCCTCTGCGTTCGGTCACAATCAGGTCCCCATTGGGCAAAAAAGCGAGCCCCCATGGGTGGTCAAGACCCCGGGTAATCGTATAAAGGCGAAATTTGTGATCCTGGGCGGTAAAAACCTGCGCCTGAATTGGCCGCACAAAGGCCATACCCGCCAGCATCATAGCCAAGGCACATATCGATAAAATATTGATTTTAAAGGGAAAAATGGTGCCCAGGGGCGGAATTGAACCACCGACACGAGGATTTTCAGTCCCCTGCTCTACCAACTGAGCTACCTGGGCATCGGGTGGCGTTATAGGGGCAATCTGGCCGCCTGTAAAGCCACCGTGAAGGGGACGGTTTGGATCATTAATTTGTGTCTGCGTCTGGGTCATTCCCAAAGCCCTGTTCATCGCCTTCCGGGGGCTCTTCTGCCGGAATTCGATAGTCTTCCCGGAACCACCGGCCAAGGTCCAGATCGGCGCAGCGCTTTGAACAAAAGGGCCGATAAGCGATTTCCATCGGCGCACCACAACTGATGCAAATCTTGCCCCGGGCCGCGGCCGGAAAATCAGCCACCACCGCGCCCTTGCCCGGTTTCTGCTTTGATTTGGTGTCTTTCGCCATGGAAAAATAATAATCAACCCTGTGTGTTTTCACAACTGACCTGTGTGCCTAGCACAGCTGGCCCGTGCACGGTCTCTCTTAATCTTCGACGCGGTCCAGTTGTTCGCGCAATGGCCCGGCCCCACGACGACGAGACAGTTCGACCAGACCAAGGGCCGAAAACCCTGTGGCTTCGATAAAGGCCGGGTCGCGCTTTAAGCCTTCCATGAGGCATTCAAGCACCTTTTCGCAATGGTCATCATTGTCCATATGAATGAAATCAATCACCACCATGCCGCCTTGATTGCGCAGGCGGAGCTGGCGCGGCAAATCATGGGCGGCTTCCATATTGGTTTCAAAGATGGTTTGCGCATGCCCACCGGCACCGTCATTGCGCCCGGTGTTGCGGCCTGAATTAATATCGATGGCCGTCAATGCCTGGGTTTCCTCAATCAACATGGACCCCCCGCACGGCAAGGATACTTCCGTAGACAGTGCCGCATCAATTTCATCTTCAATGCCCAGCGCTTCGAACAAGGGATCTTCTTCACCCCAAAGTTCAATCTTGGTCGCAGCACCGGAAAGATAGGTTTCGAAAAAAGCCTTTGCTTCATTTTCCATGCCCGCATCATCCACCACGACCCGACGCAAGTTTTCATGGCCATGATCGCGCAGAACTTCTGAAAGCCCGACCCCTTCGCCATAAAGCAACAGGGGTGGCGTAGCACCGACCTTTGCTTGCTGGATACCGGCCCAGGTACTGCGCAAATTTTCTGCGTCCGCCTTCAACGCATCAACATCGGCATCTTCGGCAACGGTGCGCACGATAAAACCCCCGTTTGCTTCATCCCCCCTAAAATCAGAGACGGTTTGTTCCAGCTTGGCGCGGGTATCATCATCGGTGATGCGCTTTGAAACGGCGATCCGGGGCTGGAACGGGGTGAACACCAGAAACCGCCCGGGAAGGCCAATGTTGCGCGTCAGCCCGGCCCCCTTGCCCGCCTGAGGGGCTTTGGTGACCTGAACCAGCACTTCAGCGCCTTCGTGGATGGCCGCATTGCGTTCGCTGTTCGCATCATCATTGTGACTGCGCTGTGACATAGACAAAAACCCTGATTTATCGGTGCCAAGATCGACAAAACAGGCTTCCATGCCCTTTAAGATGCCGGTCACCCGGCCCAAAACCACATTGCCCACATGATCATTGCCGCCATCGCTCACCACGACCATCTGGATCACCTGGCCCGCTTCGCGCAGGGCGACATCCATACCACCGTCAAAGCGGCTGCAAATTATTTCATCGATCATGGGTTACTCTTCCTTTTTAAACCGGGTTTCCGGCACATAACAACCAAGCCCATCAAGCAGGGCATTCACTTCAAATAATGGCAATCCAACCACGTTGGAATACGACCCGTTCAGGGCCTTCACAAAGATGCTGGCAAGGCCCTGTATGGCATAGGCCCCGGCCTTGCCTTCCCATTCCCCCGAAGCGATATAGCGATCAATCTCGCATGCTTCCAGACGTTTGAAAGAAACAGCGGTGGAGACAAGCCTTTCATGGGTTTTCCCATCGGGCGTGACCACGGCCACAGCACCCAGCACCCGGTGACGACGCCCCGAAAGCAACGCAAGACATGCGCGGGCGGTTTGAGCATCATCACCTTTTGGCAGAATGCGCCGCCCACAGGCAACAACGGTATCCGCCCCCAAAACAAACGCACCCCGGGATTCACTGCGCACCTCATCGCGTGCCGCAATGAGCTCAGCCTTTTCGCGGGCCATGCGCCCGGCATAAGCCACCGGGGTTTCACGCAGGCGCGGGGTTTCATCAATGTCGGGGGGTAAAATCAAATCAGGATCGCGACCGATCTGGACCAACAGGTCGCGGCGTCGCGGCGATGCGGAAGCAAGAACGAACGTCTCCGGTGGCGCCATGGTGCCCCCTCCGGGAGTTTTATTTGAAACGGAAAGTAATGCGCCCTTTGGTCAGGTCATAGGGAGTCATTTCCACATTGACCTTATCGCCCACGAGAACGCGGATGCGATGCTTGCGCATTTTGCCTGAGGTATAGGCAAGGATTTCATGATCATTATCGTCGAGCTTAACGCGGAACATCGCATTGGGAAGCAATTCGCTTACTTCGCCCGCAAATTCGATGGCATCGTCTTTTTTGGCCATTTTTACTCCAGTGGATTGTCAAGTTGGGGGACAATGAGCGGGCAAGGCCCCAGCGTCAAGTCCCAAACAGGTCTTTTTCGGCCTTTTTAGCGTGAAAGAGGCAAATTCAAACGAATGGCGATGGATAACGCGTGCGCATCCAGACCTTCGGCTTCGGCCAAGGCAACCGCGCTTGGCCCAATGGCCCCAAGTGCTGCCCCATCACAGGCAATGATGGAACTGCGTTTGATGAAATCAAACACCGAAAGGGGGGATGAAAAACGGGCCGAACGGTTGGTCGGCAAAACGTGATTGGGCCCGGCTACATAATCGCCCACTGCTTCAGGCGTAAAGCGCCCCATGAAGATCGCGCCCGCGTTGTTGACAGCATCGGCCAACGATTGCGGGTCTTCGACCGCCAGTTCAAGATGTTCCGGTGCGATGTCATCGACCAAGGCTGGCACCTGATCCAGACGATCCACGGTAATGATGACGCCATTTTCAGACCAACTGGTGCCCGCAATTTTTGCACGCGGCAATGTTTTAAGCCGTGCCGCAACCGCGTCTTCGACCCGGTCTGCAAACCCTGCATCATCGGTGATCAAAATAGACTGGGCGTTGGTGTCGTGTTCAGCCTGAGACAAAAGATCAATGGCAATCCAGTCGGGATCGTTTTCCCCATCGGCCACCACCAGAATTTCCGATGGGCCGGCAATCATATCGATGCCAACGGTGCCAAACACCTGGCGCTTGGCCGCCGCTACCCAGGCATTGCCGGGACCGGTAATTTTATCCACCGGGGCAATGGTATCGGTGCCATAGGCCAATGCACCCACGGCCTGTGCGCCGCCAATGCGATAGGCTTCGGTGACGCCACTGATGCGGGCCGCCGCTAAAACCAGCGGGTTAATCACCCCGCCGGGTGCGGGCACCGCCATAGCGATCCGGGGAACACCGGCAATGCGCGCTGGAATAACATTCATCAACACCGAAGACGGATAAGATGCCTTTCCACCGGGCACATAAACCCCAACTGCCCCAATGGGCCGCCAGCGCCAGCCAAGCCGCACGCCTTGCGCATCGACATAGCTTTCATCTTTTGGCATTTGGCGCTTGTGGTAATCTTCAATGCGCGACGCCGCCATTGAAAGCGCATCCAGAGCATCTTTGGGACAGGCTTTTTCAGCCGCCGCCATTTCGTCTGCGCTAATTTTCATGGTGTCCGGTGTCAGCGCCAAATCATCGAAACGTTCGGTGTATTCGATCACCGCCCCATCACCACGGGTGCGCACCCCATCCAGAATTTTGGCAACATCGCCATTTACATCTGATGCTGCATCACTGCGCGCCGAAAGTTTGGCGGAAAATTTTGCCTTAAAATCAGAATCGGAAAAATTAAGTCTAGTTACCATTGGCCGCACCATTGGCTGCACCCTTAACCGCAACACCAACGGCATCAATCAGGCTGTTGACCTCTTCGGTCCGGGTTTTCAATGCCGCGCGGTTAACCACAAGGCGCGAAGAAACCTCGGCGATGCGTTCCACCTCAACCAATCCATTGGCAGCCATGGTCGCACCGGTGGATACCAGATCGACGATGCGTTGGCACAGCCCCAGCGATGGCGCCAATTCCATGGCACCGTTCAATTTGATACATTCCGCCTGAACCCCGCGCGCGGCAAAATAGCTTCGGGTGATTTCAGGATATTTGGTGGCCACCCGAACGTGGGACCACCGTCTGGGATCATCGCTGGCCGCGGTTTCAATTGGTTCCGCTACCGCGATGTGACATTTGCCAATGCCCAGATCAAGGGGGGCATAAATTTCTGTGTAATCGAATTCATCCAAAACATCAGACCCTGCAATGCCCAATTGTGCGCCACCAAAGGCGACGATGGTCGCCACATCAAAAGACCGCACGCTGATAATATCGAGCATGGGATTGTTGGTGTGAAACCGCAGCTTGCGCGTTTTGGGGTTATCGAACTCTGCTTCCAGTTCAATCCCGGCAGCCGACAGCAACGGGCGCGCCTCTGTAAAGATGCGCCCCTTGGGCAGGGCCATTACCAATGGTTCGTTGTCACGCATGTCGTCACGCATTTTAGGTCTCTAAATCATTAAAAATTTCAGGGTATGCAATCAAAGCGCGGGATTATTAGCGCGTTATGGCTCTCTGATCCAGTTGATCTTTATGGTGCATCCTCATCGGGGTGATGGGGTTGGCGCAAGGTGGGCCAGAATTCGCCCATGTCCTGGGCAAAAATATCGATCCCGGCAACCTCAAGACAGACGGCAGCATCACCAGAAAAGATCAGAGTCAGGGCATTGCCTTCGACCTGTATGTCCAGCACTTCCAGAATTTGGTCGTCATCACGGGCAGCAGCCTGTGAAAACCCTCTAATCTTCGTTTTTTCGACATTTTCGAAGGTAATTCCACATAAAACACGCTCGAAAACAGGTTTTTCATCGATACCATCTATTTTTTGCGCGCCATCGGCGGGTTTTTCGGAAAAATCAACCCGTTCCCAGCAAAAACGGTTGGCAACCAGCACGAAACGGCGTTCATTGGGGATGAATTGCATGTCACAGACAGGCACCAGCGCATCTTGCAAGAATGCACCCAGCACGTCCAGATCATCGGAATCAATGGCGCGCAGTTTAAGCGGCTCTCGGCTCACCCTTCCCCCCTTTGACACGTATTACCCTCGACAGGGTTTTGAAATTACTGTTTGAGACGAACAATATCTGCACCACAGGCAGATAATTTATCTTCCAGTTTCTCATACCCTCGGTCCAGATGATAGACCCGGTTGACCACGGTTTCGCCATCGGCCACCAGCCCCGCCAGCACCAGGCTGACGGATGCCCGCAGGTCCGTTGCCATCACTTCGGCACCGGTCAGGCTTTTTTGGCCCCGCACCATGGCGGACCCCCCATGGACGGTAATATTGGCACCCATGCGGCTGAGTTCCGGCACATGCATGAAGCGGTTTTCAAAAATGGTTTCGGTAATCATGGCAGCCCCCGATGCAACAGACATCATGGCCATCATCTGTGCTTGGAGGTCTGTGGGGAAACCGGGATAGGGTTCCGTCATCACATCAACGCCCTTGATCCGCCCACGGCCCAGCGACACCCTGAAACCCTTTTTGGTCTCCGTCACTTTGATGCCGGCCATGCGAAGCACATCAATCAGGGCTTCATTGTGGGCGATATCGGGACCAACCAGCTCTACGTCGCCCCCCGTCATCGCCGCCGCCATGGCATAGGTGCCGGTTTCAATCCGGTCTGCGATCACATTATGGGTGGCACCGTGCAAAGATTTATTGCCCTGAATGGTCAGGGTATCGGTACCCAGACCATTGATTTCGGCCCCCATGGCAATCAAACATTTGCCAAGATCCGTCACTTCCGGCTCTTTTGCCACATTGGACAGCACGCTTTCCCCACGGGCAAGACATGCAGCCATCATCAGGTTTTCCGTAGCGCCCACAGAAATAAACGGGAAGACCACATGGCCGCCCTTCAATCCCTTTGGCGCGCGCGCCTCGATATAGCCATTTTGGACATCAATTTTGGCGCCCAGTTGTTCCAGACCTTTCAGGTGCAAATCCACGGGCCGGTTGCCGATGGCACAGCCGCCCGGCAAAGACACCCGGGCAACCCCTTCGCGGGCCACCAAACCACCCAACACCAGAACCGATGCACGCATCCGGCACACCAGATCATAGGGCGCCGTGGTCGATGCAATTTTACCTGCCTTCAGGCTCAACACCCGGCCAAAGTGCCCGCCATTGGGGGCATCGCCCTCCATGGCAATTTCCACGCCCAGCTCGCCCAGCAAGCTGGCCATGGTTGATATGTCTGCAAGATGGGGCAGATTGCCAAGCAACAATGGCTCTTCTGATAACAGGCTGGCCGCCATCAACGGCAGGCCCGCATTCTTGGCACCTGAGATGGGGATTTTACCCTTAAGGCGTTTGCCGCCCCTGATCCGAATTCTATCCATACGCGTCTGTGACCTAAAGCTTGGGCAGGGTCACGCCCTTTTGACCCATATATTTACCGGCGCGATCAGCATACGACACGTCGCAATCGCCCTCACCCTTGAAGAACAAGAACTGACACGCACCTTCATTGGCATAAATTTTTGCGGGCAACGGCGTCGTGTTTGAAAATTCCAATGTCACGTGGCCTTCCCATTCCGGCTCCAACGGGGTCACGTTGACGATGATGCCGCATCGGGCGTAGGTGGATTTTCCCAAACAGACCACCAACACGTCGCGGGGAATGCGGAAATATTCCACCGTGCGGGCCAGCGCAAAACTGTTGGGCGGAATAACGCAAACCGGGCCTGGGCGATCGACAAAGCCCTTTTGGTCGAAATCTTTTGGATCGACGATGGCCGAATCGACATTGGTGAAAATCTTGAATTCTTCGGAAACCCGGGCGTCATAACCATAAGAAGACACCCCATAAGAGATCACGCCATCACGCTTCTGGGCTTCAACGAAAGGCTCGATCATACCGTGATTTGTTGCCTGATCCCTGATCCAGGCGTCGGGCAAGATGCCCATAAAGCATTCTCCTGTTTCTAGCCAGTTACTGGCTTTTTATCGACCACCGCCACCGGGACGGCGGAGGGTCTTTTTCGCAGATAAGTTCATGGCGTGCTTTTGCGCCTTGCGACGATGCAAGTTGGTGCGCAAAGCCTCGCCCTGGCGCGATTTTCGTGCGGCCAGCAATGCTTCTGCATTTTTCTTGAGATTGCTTTTCTCGTCGGGCTTTTCATCATCACTCATGAAACGGAGAATACGCCGGGCACGCAGAACTGGCAACCGCAAGGGCGCAATTTTTTACCCCAATCCATGCCATTTTGAAAAACCACGGACCAGATCCGCGTTACGGCACAAATTGCGCCATATTCATGATCTATTTACCCAAATTTTCTATACATTAACCGTATTGCGCCGCCATGATCCTTATGGCATGTTGCGCAACTTCTCGGGCCGCAGTAGCTCAGGGGCAGAGCACTCCCTTGGTAAGGGAGAGGCCGGCGGTTCGATTCCACCCTGCGGCACCATTCTTTTTCTACAAATTCAAAGACATTCCGGGGCTTTAGCCAAGGTCGGGGAAGATGTGTGTGCCGTCCTCGTCCAAAGCCAAAGGGTCGGTTTTGGTGACGGCGGAAACGGGGAGACCGCCATAGACATGGGGGAATAAAATCCCGCCGCGGGCTTCTTCCCACTTTACCGCATCGCCCAGTGGGTCTGGATCAACGCTTAACAATATCAATCCATCCTGACCGGCACGGTGTTTTGCGGCGCTGGCAACGATGTGCTCAGCCGTTGAAAAATGGATGAAGCCGTCTGCGATATCCTGGGATGATCCGCCATACACCCCTGCTGCCTCTGCGGCCTGCCATTCTTCAGCCTTGCACATGTGATAGATGATCATTGTTTGTAATCCTGTTTTGAAATCTTGTGGTTCATTGTCCCCATTTTGGCCCTTTCTTCAATAATCTTTCCCCGTACGTTGATCCACAATTTATACGCGTACAACTGTGTATAAATTTGTGCAAAATAATTATAACACTATAATATATATAGATATTATTCGTACGCGTACTATCATAATACACGTACAGACTCAGCCCCATTCGAGGCGTGAAACGGGGTTATTCCAGGCAGGCCTTGATGGCGAGGATCAGGCGGCGAAACCGTGACAGGCGCAAGCGTTGGTCAATGACATCGGGGGCAAAGCCACGATGGCGAAGTCTGGCCAACAGGTCTTCATAGACCCCGATCATCATCCGGGCCGGGCGGGATGGGGTTTTGGGGCACGCCTTCAAAACCCGGCGTGCCGAATAGAACCGTTCATCGGCGATTTTCGCCATGTCCGCGGCCACTTTGGGAAAGTTGGGGTGGGCCAATACAGTCTTTGGGTCCCGGCTTTCAATACCATGGGCTTCCAGAAATTGTCGGGGCACGTACAGGCGACCCGCCACTGCGTCTGCGCCAAGATCGCGCAAAAAATTAGTAAACTGCAACGCTTGGCCCAAAGACAAGGCAAGGCTGCGCCCTTCGGGGCGCGGCAGGCCAAACACCGAGGCCGACAACATGCCAACGGCCCCGGCAGCCCTGCGGCAATAAAGCTCTAATTCCAAAATGCCCGGGGCGAGCATGCGTTCGGCCGCATCCATTTCCATGCCTTCAATGATGGCAAGAAAATCATCGGCATGAAGATCAAACCGTTTGATGACCGGGATCAATGCTTTTGCGGCCCCATGGCTGACGGGCTCATTTGCGAACAGGGCTCGGATTTCATTGCGCCAAAATTTTAGGCCCGCCTGTTTTTCAGGGAGCGACCCTGGCCCATCGGCAATATCATCGACAATGCGGCAAAACCCATACACCGCATAGATGCCATCACGGCGTTCGCGGGGCAAAATCCGCATGGCCCAGTAAAAAGAAGATCGGGTTGAGGCACTTTTGCCCGGTGCCACCTTCGGGGACAAGTTCGGGGATAAGTTCGGCTGAAGTTCTGTCACATCACCCACCCGTGCAATCCGGGGTCAGGCAATGGTTGTGTTTTGATGCCCGCTTTCGCCCAGGGCGGAAAGCACCGTGGCAACGATGCTGTCTGCATCCAGCCCGGCTTTGGCGTATTGGATTTTGGGCGCATCATGATCGATAAAGCGATCGGGCAACATCATCGGGCGCACTTTCAGGCCGCTTTCGGCCAAGCCCTGATCTGCCAGAAATTTCAGGACGTGGGCTGCAAAGCCGCCAACAGCGCCTTCTTCGATGATCACCAAAACCTGATGGTTGCGCGCCAATTGGGCGACCAAATCTTCATCCAGCGGTTTGGCAAACCGGGCATCGGCCACCGTTACGGACCAGCCCTGCGCGCCCAGGTCATCGGCGGCCTTGAGACATTCCCCAAGACGCGTACCAAAACTGAGCATGGCCACGGTATTGCCTTCGCGCAAAATACGGCCCTTGCCAATTTCCAGCGCCGTGCCGGTGGCGGGCAGTTCAACCCCAACCCCTTCGCCGCGCGGATAGCGCAGCGCGCTGGGCCGGTCATCAATGGCCGCAGCAGTGGCAACCATATGAACCAGTTCCGCTTCATCCGAAGGGGCCATCAACACAAAGCCCGGCAAACAGCCAAGATAGGCAATATCAAAGGCCCCGGCATGGGTTGCCCCATCGGCCCCAACCAGCCCGGCCCGGTCCAGCACAAAGCGCACAGGCAGGCCCTGAATGGCAACATCGTGCACGATCTGGTCGTAGCCCCGCTGCAGGAACGTTGAATAAATGGCACAAAATGGCTTCAGCCCTTCTGTGGCAAGCCCTGCGGCAAAGGTCACCGCATGTTGTTCGGCGATGCCCACATCGAATGTCCGTTCAGGATATTGTTCTGCAAACACATCCAACCCGGTGCCCGATGGCATGGCGGCAGTAATGGCGACAATTTTTTCATCGCGCGTGGCTTCTTCCACCAGCGCATTGGCAAACACTTTGGTATAGACCGGGGCGTTGGTTTTTGCTTTCACCTGTTTGCCGGTGACCACATCAAACCGGCTAACGCCGTGATGTTTGTCAGGGGCTTCTTCTGCCGGGCCATAGCCGTGGCCTTTTTTGGTCACCACATGGAGCAAGACCGGGCCTGTTTCTTTTGAATCGCGGATGTTTTTCAGCACCGGCAAAAGATGATCCAGATTATGGCCATCGATCGGGCCGATATAGAAAAAGCCAAGCTCTTCGAACAAAGTGCCACCGGTCACCATGCCACGGGCGTATTCTTCTGCCCGTTGGGCGGCCTGTTTAATGGGCCGGGGGAATTTATCTGCCATCACCTTGCCGAAGTGGCGAAGGGAGCGATAGGATTTCGATGAAATCAGCCGCGATAAATACGCGCTCATGGCACCAACGGGTGGGGCAATGGACATATCGTTGTCGTTCAAAATGACGATCAGGCGCGAATCCATAAAGCCCGCATTGTTCATGGCTTCATAGGCCATGCCGGCACTCATGGCGCCATCGCCGATCACACAAATCACTTCGTTGTCGCCACCGGCCAGATCGCGCGCAACGGCCATGCCCAGCCCGGCGGAAATTGATGTAGAACTATGCGCCGTACCAAAGGGGTCGTATTTGCTTTCAGACCGTTTGGTAAACCCGGACAGGCCGCCGCCTTGGCGCAAGGTGCGGATGCGCTCACGGCGTTCGGTCAATATCTTGTGGGGATAGCTCTGATGGCCAACATCCCAGATTAGGCGATCATCGGGGGTGGAAAAAACGTAATGAAGGGCCACGGTCAATTCCACAACCCCAAGCCCGGCCCCCAAATGGCCGCCGGTGATGGAAACCGCATCAATGGTTTCGATGCGCAATTCATCAGCGACCTGGCGCAGGTCACTTTCTGCCAATTCGCGCAAATCGGCGGGCGATGCGATGGTATCCAGCAATGGTGTGGTGTTGGTTTCAGTCATGGTCCACGGAGTATCAAAAAAGCCAAAGAAAACCTAGGAAAAAGACCATAGCAGATTTTGGCCATCCCCCCGGCACATAACACGAAACCTGCTGATTTTTAAAGGTTTTATTGAATTTTACGGCAATTTGCGATCAAACCCCAAAGCCCGCCAAACACAACCGCCAGCCCAAACCCAATGCGCGACAGGGCCACCCTTTGGGAAAGGGGGTCTTTGCGCATAAGCATCCAGACAAGCCCACGGCCGACGGCCACAAAAACGCCGGCCTCCATCGCAAGACGCCGCCCCTTCACAACACGGGGCAAAACCATGGCATCATCAAGCAAGGCCTCTACGTCTATCAAAACGCGATCAAAAACCTTTTTGAGCCCGGGCGTTGACCGATCTTCTCCAAGGGCCGCCACAGAAACGCATTCGTCCGAAAACCAGGGTTCCGGGATATAGACGCGATCCAGCGTTTTATAATCATCCCCGCAATCTTGAAGATGATTGAGAATTTGCAAGGCCGCGCACAACGCATCGACCGCGTGTTTGGCACGCCAATCGCGTTCACCATAAAGATCGAGAAAGAAATGCCCGACCGGGGCTGCAGAAAGCGCGCAATAAGCCAGCAATTCATCCCAGTTTGAATAACGATTTTTATAAACGTCCTGAACAAAGGCCTTGATCAGGTCACCGCCAAAAATTTGGCGCTCCGGGCTTAAGCTCGCGCGCAGGGCATCAAGGCGCGCAAGTTTTTCTTCCTTCTTTAAGCTGGGGTCATCGGCGATATCATCGCCGGTGCGGGCAAAGGTGTAAAAATTACGGATGGCGTCACGGGCCCAAACCGGGGTCAAAAACGAAGCTACGGGAAAGTTTTCTTCCCCTGCCTGTTTGCTGGGAAATGCCCTATCCATTTTTAATCCGTTATTGATCCACCATAATCACCGTGCGCCCGCGCACCCGGCCGCCGATGATTTCATCAGCAAGTCCCAAAACATCCGATAGTGGAACCACCGTCCGCATGGCAGCAAATTGATCAGAGGTAAGCGTCGATGCAATCCTGGCCCAGGCTTCTTTACGTTCTTCAATGGGGCCATACCCCCCATCGATGCCCACCACCCGGGTGCCACGCAATAAAAACGGCAGCAATGAAATTTCAGACTGGTTGGATGCCGCCAATCCACAAGATGCAATGACGCCGCGTTTGTGCAGCGATGACAACACAGTTGAAAAAGTGCCCCCACCGACAGAATCAATACACCCCGCCCAACGCCGGACCATCAAGGGCCGCTCGGGCCCATTTTCCAGCTCAGACCTAGAAATAACCGATGCCGCACCCAAAGACTTTAGGTAATCGGCCTCTTCCATGCGGCCCGTCGATGCTTCGACCCGGTAGCCAAGTGCCGATAGGATGGTAATGGAAACAGACCCAACCCCACCGGCCGCACCGGTGACCAGAATATCGCCAGATTTGGGGCTTACCCCTTCATGCTCCATAAACATAACCGACAACATGGCTGTTAAACCTGCGGTGCCAATGGTCATGGTGTCCTGGGTTGTCATGCCATCGGGCACAGCCACCAGGCAATCACCGCGCGTGCGCACATGGGATGCGAACCCCCCGGACGTGCTCTCTCCCGTGCCATACCCGTTCAACACAACCTTATCGCCAGCTTTAAAATCGGCGTGATCGGAATCTTCCACCACGCCCGCAACATCAATGCCCGGAATAAAGGGGAATTCTTTCAGGTTATAACCCAGACCCTTCAGCATCATGGCGTCTTTGTAATTGAGCGACGAACATTCAACCCGGATCAACACATCGCCATCGGCCAGAACGGAGCCCGGAATATCACCCAGTTTGCAAACCGGCGGCGTGCCACCAGATTCCAGATAAAGCGCGCGAATGGTTTCAGGTGTTTTCATAACACGGGTCCTTTGTTTGTCGGCCCAATGCCCACCACCCGCCAGCCAAGGGTTTCCCCTGCCATAAAGGGTCGCACGGCATCTTCGCCCGAAACATCAACCTGTTCGGGCACTGTAAAATCAGCCCGTTCCAAAATCAGGGATTCTTCATTCACAGGAAGGCCATAAAATTCCGCACCAAAATGGGATGCAAAATTTTCCAGCCGGGCCAAATGCCCTTCTTCTTCAAAAACGGTTGCGTAAATTTCCATGGCGATGGGCGCGTTAAAAATTCCGGCACAGCCACACGCGCTTTCCTTTGCCCCAATGCCATGGGGGGCTGAATCGGTGCCCAAAAAGAATTTTGGATTGCCCGAAACGGCAGCTGCACGCAGGGCCAACCGGTGGCTTTCACGCTTGGCCACGGGCAGACAATAAAGATGGGGCCGAATACCGCCTTTAAACATATCGCTGCGGTTAATCACCAAATGATGGGGCGTCACGGTCGCGGCCAGCGTTTCGGGGCCATCGGTCACAAAATCCACCGCGTCTTTGGTGGTGATGTGTTCAAACACGATGCGAAGTTTTGGGAAATCTTTCATCACCCCGGCCAGGACGCGTTCAATAAAGACCGCTTCACGGTCAAACACATCGACATCCCCGTCCACCACTTCGCCGTGGACCAGCAATGGCATATCAATCTTTTCCATCCGGGCCAGAACGCCAGCGATTTTGGCAACATCGGTTACCCCGTGTTCGGCACCGGTTGTGGCATTGGCGGGATACAGCTTTGCCGCAATGACCACGCCGCCCTTATAGGCCTTTTCCAGATCATCGGCGTTGGTGTCATCGGTCAGGTACAGCGCCATCATCGGCGTAAACCGCGCGCCGCCAAAGCCAGCCTTTTTGATCCGGTTGCGATAGGCGGCGGCATCTTTGGCGGTAACCACCGGATTTTTGAGGTTTGGCATGACCATCGCGCGGGCGAAAACCCGGGCGGTTTCAATCGTCACCGCGCCCAGCATGGCACCGTCGCGCAAATGCACGTGCCAATCATCAGGCCTGCGAATGATCAATTGTTCGCCCATCATGTCTTATCCCGTTTTTGTGCATTCCATGGATAAATCAGTTTTGCCCCCGGTGCAAATTCGGCCAAGCGCATCATGAAAGGATATCGTTGTAAAAAGCCAAATACCGGGCCGCCACCGCCCCTTCGGTAAAGGTTTCATCGAATTCCTTGCGCGCATTGGTGACAAGGGATGCGCACAGGGCATCATCATCCATCAATTGGTCCATGGCAGCTGAGAGTGCCTCTGCATCATCCATGGGCACCATAAGGCCATTTTCGCCGTTTTTGATCAAGCCGAGCGGCCCTTTGGCATCGGCCGTGATCAACGGGGTATTCTGGACCCAGGCCTCAATCATCACCGTGCCAAACGGCTCATACCGCGATGGCATGACACAGTAATCAACGGCGGCAAACAAGGCTGCGCGATCATCGCGCCAACCCAGGATGCTTACCCGGTCCCCCACATCAGCGCTTTCAATCTGGCGGATCAATTCGTCTCTCAGTTCCCCCTCCCCGGCGATCCAGACATGGGCGCGCGGGGAAAGCGTTGCCGCTTCAATTAAAATATCAAAGGCCTTTTTGGTATGCAGTCGGCCCAGGGCCAGAAACAACGGCGCATCCGGCGGCGTCCCGAATGCCGCACGGTCAACGGGTGGGGCACTTTCCAAATGGGCAAAGGTTGGGATGTAATGGGCGTGGGAAACATCTCTGCCGCCAGCAATTTGATGATCGCGAATATCCGGGGTCACCCCAACCAGATGATCACAGTGTGTGTAATTGCTGACTTTGTAATAGCCGCCGAACCAGCCAACATGAACAAAGGCCGCATTGTTTGGCCGGGACACGAAACGGGTGGAACGGTTCATCCAGCTTTGCACCACATCGGGGGCGAAATCATCAATGATGGTCGCCAGTTTTCCCTTGGTCGTGAAATCAAGCAAGCCACCGAACGCAAGTTCTGCCACATCCAGCCCGGCGTCTCGCAACTGGGCAGCCCGGGCCGCGTTTTTACGGATGACCACTTTTTGTTCAAGGCCGACCCGATGCAGGGCGATCACCATATCGACAAAATAGGTTTCCGCCCCGCCATGTTCGGCACCGGCCATAATTTGCAGCACCCGCATCACGCAGCGCCTTTCGTTTTTTCAAGCAATTCAAGGGCGGCGCGCTCAACCGCATCAACGCCAAGACCGCCCATCAAGGACCCGGTATTTTTGACATCTAAATCGGGGGCAAACAATTCTTCAAATGATTGGGGTGTGCGAACCACCGCACAATGGGGGCCAAAGGGCGCATACAGATCATCGCGCGTTGGCCCAAAAAGACCAAGGGTCGGCGTTTGGGCCGCCGCTGCCATATGCATCAACCCGGAATCATTGCCAACATATAACGCTGCCCTTGCCATGCAGGCATAGGCAGACAAAAGCGACACGCCATCAAATACCTCAATCACATCGCTGCCTTGATCCTTGATGTCCTTTATCAAGGGCGCTGCGGTTTCCCGCTCCCCCGGTGCGCCCAGCACCATGACACGGGCACCGGCCAGCGGTGCATTTGGTGCGGTTAAGCGACGGGTGAGGTCGATAAAGTTTTCAATGGCCCATTCCTTGCCCCGCCAATTGGCTGTGGGGCCAAGGGCCAGCACCGGGGTGCCATCAGGCACCAGTTGCTTTGCTTCTTCTTCGTGGGACGGTAAGGGCCATAATTTGGGTGCAGCGACATCATCCAACCCTAAAAATTTTGAAAGCTGGATTACTCTGGCCACAGGCGCGCGGTTGGTGTGATAGGCATAGCGTTTGCCCCGCATTAAAATCAGGGTTGCCAAAGACCCCCGCAAATCAACCACCACATCCCAATATTGGGTGATGGTTTCCCCGATAAAATCCAGCCAATGGCCGTTAAAGCGCTTCTTTTTAAGGGCAATCACCCGTTCCAACCCCGGAACGCCTTCAAACAAGGGTGCCGCCACCGGCCCACAGGCAACGGTGATCGCAGCGCCCGGATGCATCGCAATCAGGCGGTTTAAAAGCCCCGTAGACAATATCGCATCGCCTATCCGGGTCGAGGTGACAAACAAAATTCGCATTGATCGGGTTATACAGGCACCGAGGACCCCTTGCCAAAGGCTTTTGGGTCCATTACCTGATGGGGGGTTAAAAAGCGGCGGAGAAATTTGATGTTAATGGATAGCCAAAAATGCCTCATCGTGATGGATGATCGTGGCGTCATCAGCCTTGGGGGGGACGATGTGCGCGATTTTCTCCAAAACCTGATCACCCAGGATATCGCAACCCTGGAACCGGGCCATGGCGCATGGGCGGCCCTTTTAAGCCCTCAGGGCAAATACCTGTTCGATTTTTTCGTGGTCGCCATGAATGATGGTTCCCTGATGCTCGATTGCGAAGCATCAAGGGTGTCCGACCTGATTGCCCGGCTTGAAACCTATAAATTGCGTGCAGATGTGGAAATTACCGATGCCTCCACGCCCTGGACGGTCGCGGCCCTTTTGGGCACAGAGGCTGATTCCCGAGCACTTGTCGGGTTTGAAGGCCGGGGTGGACCATTTGGCGGCGGGGTATGTTATGTCGATCCCCGGTTTGGTGCCATCGGTGCGCGCGCGCTTTTACCCCGCCCTGCCCTTGCCGCACTTTTGGGGGCTGGCTTTGAAGAACAAGACCGCGATGCCTATGATCACGCCCGCATCTGTCTGGGCCTGCCCGATGGTGCGCGCGATTTGGCAATCGACAAAGCATTGCCCCTTGAAAACGGGCTGGATGTGCTGAACGCCATCAATTGGGAAAAAGGCTGTTATGTGGGCCAGGAACTGACCGCGCGCATGCGCTATCGCGCCACCGTGAAACGCAGGCTATTGCCGGTGGCCATCGAAGGCGATGCACCAAAGCCCGGGACCCTGATTATGTTGGGCGATAAAGAAGCCGGTGAAATGCGTTCATCCTTTGAAGACATCGGCCTTGCCCTGTTGCGGCTAGACGCCCTTGCCACCCTGCACGAAAAAGGCGGCGTGTTGACCGCAGGCGACACCACCCTGTCGCCCCTGCGCCCACCCTGGATGACCGCATCCAGTGAAGAACCGCCTATTGGCTAGCCTTCGATTTTTGAGAAATCCGCGACCTGATTGACGGCCGCGCGAATGCGCGCCAAAAGGTTCAAGCGGTTGGCCCGAAGCTTTGCGTCATCATCATTGACCGTCACATCATCGAAGAATTTATCAACGGCTGCGCGCAGATGCGCAAGGGCACCCATGGCTGCGGTGAAGTCTTCGAATGACAAGGCCATAGCCAGCGCTTTTTCTTCCAGATCCAAAATCTTGTTCAGATCTTTTTCAGGTCCATCCACCAAAAGGCTTTCATCGATGGTGCCTTCATAGGTGTTCTTATCTTTCTTTTCTTCGATGGCAACGATATTGGCCGCACGCTTGTAAGCGATCAAAATATTGGCGCCATCATCGGTGTCCAAAAATTTAGCCAATGCATCGACCCGGGCAAGCAAGCGCACCAGATCATCTTCCATGCCGCCTTCTTGTTTCGGGGTCGCAAACACGGCCTCAATCAAATCATGGCGCACGCCCAAACCCCGCATTTGGACCTTTAGGCGATCTGCAAAGAAGGTAAGCAATTCAGATTCATCAAGGGCCATTTTTGAGCCATACCCACTAAGGGCTGCCGGAATAATTTCTGACAATGAAATCCGCAAATTATTTTCGGTAATGATGCGGATCACGCCAAGGGCGGCACGGCGCAGCGCAAACGGGTCACGGGACCCTGTGGGCTTTTCATCAATGGCAAAGAACCCAACCAGAGAATCGATTTTATCGGCCAAGGCAACGGCCATGGTGATGGGTTCTGTCGGGCACGCGTCACCCGGGCCTTGGGGTGAATAATGGCCGGCAATGGCCTCGGCAATATTTTTATCTTCACCATCATGAAGGGCGTAATAGCGCCCAATCAGGCCTTGTAAATCGGGAAATTCGCCAACCATGCCGGTCACCAGATCGGCTTTGGCCAGATGGGCTGCGCGGGTGGCTGCATTGCGATCTGCATCGGGGATGTATTCGCATAATTCTGCGGCCAGACTTTCCATGCGGTCCACCTTGTCGCCAACGCTTCCCAATTTCACATGGAAGGTGACGCCCGAAAGACCGGCGGTGCGGCTTTCCAGTTTTTGCTTGCGGTCTTGGTCCCAGAAAAAACGTGCATCGGACAGGCGCGCGCGCAGTACGCGTTCATTGCCTGCCGCCACCATCTTGCCGCCATCATCGGTGCGCATATTGGCAATGGTAATAAAACGCGGCGCCAAAGTGCCATCGGCATTTTCAAGGGAAAAATATTTCTGATGGGTCCGCATGGAAGATGTCAGAACCTCTGCCGGGACTGCCATAAATTCATCATCAATGCCCCCGATCAAGGCTTCGGGCCATTCCACCAGTCCTGCGACCTCTGCCAAAAGGGCGGGGTCATCTTGCAATGCCAGGCCTTCTGCTTCTGCCAATCGGGTGGCATCTTGTGTGATGATCTCTGCCCGTTCCCCATGATCCAAGACAACAAAGGCGCTGCGGAGTTTGGCCTGATAATCGGCAAAATCTGTCACAGTGATAGGGTCCGGTGCCATAAAACGGTGGCCCCGGGTGGTGTTCCCGGACGTTTTTCCCGCAAAGGAAAAATCAACCACGGAACCCGCGAACAGGCAGGCAATGGCATGAAGCGGGCGCACCCAGCGGGTATCATTGGCCCCCCAGCGCATGGATTTGGGCCAAGGCAATTTTGCAATGGCTTGAGGCATAATATCTGACAACACATCACGTGTTGGGCGACCTTTTTGTTCAATCACCACAAAGTAAAATTCTTTGCCCTTTATTTCGCGCTTTTCGCATTGGTCCAGCGTAAGACCATTGGCCTTTAAGAACCCGGCCATAGCTTTTTCCGGCGCACCTATTGGCGGGCCTTTGCGTTCTTCGGATACATCGGGCTGTTGTTCGGCCAAACCATCGACCACCAGACACAAGCGCCGGGGCGTGACATAGGCCCGGGCATCATCGAACGCGAGGCCTGCGTCTTTCAAACCGTCACACACCAACCGCTTCAGATCATCGGCGGCGCGCACCTGCATGCGGGCGGGAATTTCTTCGGACAAAATTTCCAGTAATAATTCAGCCATTGGCCCGGCTCTCAATCCAGGCTTCACAGCAGCCCTTTGACAGATCGCGTACTCGCCCGATATAGGCGGCGCGCTCCGTGACCGAAATCACGCCGCGCGCATCCAATAGATTAAACAAATGGCTGGCCTTGATGCATTGGTCATAGGCTGGCAGGGCCAAACCTTGGTCCAGCAATGCCTTGCATTCGGTCTGGGCCTTGGTGAAGCCTTCGGTCAAACCCGTTGTGTCGGCATGTTCAAAATTATATGCGGAAAATTCGCGTTCATTTTGCAAAAACACGTCACCATAGGTGACGCCTTCGCCATTCCAATCCAGATCATAAACATTTTCGACGCCCTGGACGTACATTGCCAACCGTTCCAGCCCATAGGTGATTTCTGATGTCACCGGTGAACATTCAATGCCGCCCACTTGTTGAAAATAGGTGAACTGGGTGACTTCCATGCCATCACACCAAACTTCCCAGCCCAGCCCCCAGGCACCCAATGTCGGGCTTTCCCAATCATCTTCGACAAAGCGGATATCGTGCAATGCGGGCGTAATGCCAAGGGCCGCCAAAGACCCCAGATACAAATCCTGAACATCTTCGGGGGATGGCTTTAACACCACCTGATATTGATAGTAATGCTGCAATCGGTTAGGGTTTTCACCATAGCGCCCATCGGTGGGCCGCCGGCAAGGCTGCACATAGGCCGCGCGCCACGGATCAGGACCAAGGGCGCGCAACGTCGTTGCCGGATGAAAGGTGCCAGCACCCATTTCCATGTCATAGGGTTGCAAAATGACACAACCCCGTTCGGCCCAATAGGCCTGGAGTGTCATTATCAATCCCTGAAAGCCGGGTTTTTCCCCCGCCATCGTTTCCTAACCTTTCACCATCAGGCGCGCATGCCTGTTATTTAATCATTGGACAGTCATCACGCCCATCGGGGCATTCCGCCAAATTCCTTGGGCCATAGCTGTCACAAACCGGGCACTGGACAAGATCAAGCTGGGCATCTTCATTCCCATCATCAATTTTTTCCGTGCCGCCCTTACTTTTCAGTTCCAGCCATTTAAAGCCATACCAAACGGCCCCGATAATCAGGGCGAGGACAAGAAGCTTAGGGATGCTCAATCCAAACATGGCAGAGTTTTAATCGGACAACGGCAAAAGGGCAAGGAATGGCATGACTTAGAGGACAAGATTAGCCCCTTTACGAAGGATTTCTTCGGCCCGATCTGTATATTTGCCATCCGCACCGTGCAAAACCATCCCCCGGGCCAGCCGTAAGCCGCCCTTGAGGCCTTTACGGCCTTGAACAATCACCCGTTTTGCAGGGGTTTCGCCGCTATCGGGCCAAAGCGGAAAAACCACGATCTCTCCGATGCACCCCGATAAATGGGCCAATAATCCGTCCAGCCGATCGGCGCGGTGGATCAGGGTCATGGTGCCCTTTTCACGCAACATCCCGAGCCCAAAACGCAGCCAGGCATCCAGACCTTCACGTTCCATATTGGCGCGCGCCCGCCCCCCATGGGGTGAAACCGTGCCGTGATCTGCTTCCAGATAGGGTGGATTGGCCAAAACGTGATCAAACGATGCTGGCAACAAACGCCCCGGGGGCCGTGACAGATTGCCCACCATAAATTCCACCCGGTCATCCAGCCCGTTGAGGCGCGCGTTATCGCTGCCAAGGCGAACAAGATCGGGGTCAATTTCCAGCCCTGTTACCTTCAATCCTGAAACCCGCCATGCCAGCATGATGGCCGCAGCCCCCACCCCGGTGCCGATATCCAGCGCACTTTCACCATTTTGGGCTGGAATGCTGGCCGACAGAAAGACAGGATCAATGGCCGCGCGATAGCCAGTACGGGGCTGGCGCAGGCGCACTTGATTATCCAGAAACCCGTCTTCTGTAACCCCTGAATTTTCGGATTCTATCGGTTGGGTCATGCTTCGTCTTCCTTGTTTCCCCACCGAATATCTGCAGAAAGGTCTAACTCGGCCCGGGCAACATCCACCAATGCGCGCGCGGCCTCAAAATCTGTGTCATCCACCATCATGCGCCTTGGGATGGCATTGGCGCTGCCTTCCAGTACCGACATATTGCCATCAAGGACAAAGGTCTTGATGCCATCGCCCAAGAGCAAGGCTTCGGCCCAGGAAATCAACACAGGATCGTTGGTCCTGAAAAGTTCTTTCACGTGGCCTCTCCGCCAATAAACCCACAAATTTGCCCCCCCTCAAAACACCGCCACAAGACTTGCGGTCCTAGGGGGGTGCTTCTATGCTCCGCCACTCCATGCGCCCCGTCAAGGCTGCATCGGATTCAGCAACGCTCCCCTACTGTCCCAAACAGGGCAGGTCTTGTTAATTTAAGTGAGGTTCTCTTGGCCATCGTCGTCAATCTGGATGAAAAACGTGGAAAACCCGTACAGCCATCGCTGGATGGATTGCATCAGCTTGTGGCCGATGATCTTGGCCGCGTCAATGAAGCCGTTCTGAAAAACATGGAAAGCTCCGTGGCGCTAATTCCGCAACTGGCCGGACACATCATTGCCGCCGGGGGAAAACGAATCCGGCCCATGCTGTTGCTGGGGACTGCCAAACTGTGTGGCTATGAAGGCACCCGCCAAGTGGGATTGGCAGCGGCGGTAGAATTCATCCATACCGCAACCTTGCTTCACGATGATGTGGTTGACGAGTCTGATCTCCGCCGGGGCAAAAGCACCGCCAATGCGCTTTGGGGCAACAAATCAAGCGTCCTGGTTGGCGATTTTCTGTTTTCGCGGTCTTTCCGCCTCATGGTCGCCGATGGATCTTTAGAGGTTCTTTCTATTCTTTCCAACGCCGCCGCGGTCATCGCCGAGGGTGAGGTCATGCAGTTGACCACCGCAAATGATACCGCCACGTCCGAAGATGATTATCTGGAAGTCATCACCGCCAAGACGGCCACCCTGTTTGCAGCCGCCACCCAATTGGGTGCCGTTGTCGCTGGCCGGCCAAAGGTCGAACAGGCAACGCTGGAAGCGTTCGGACGCAACCTTGGCATCGCCTTTCAGTTGACCGACGACGTTTTGGATTATGTGGCCGCATCAGAAGATATGGGCAAAGACCCGGGTGATGATTTCCGCGAAGGGAAAGTAACCCTGCCCGTGGTTCTGGCCTTCAGGCGTGGCGATGAAACCGAACAGGCCTTTTGGCGGCGAACGCTGGAAGATCTGGAACAAGATGATGCCGATTTTGACCATGCCAGAGCATTAATGGAACGCCATGACGTGTTGACCGACTGTCAGGAACGGGCGCGGCACTACACACAAATCGCAAAAGACTCCCTTGATCCATTCCCTGATGGCGAGATCAAGGATGCGCTTTTAGAAGTGGTCGCCTTCTCCGCAGCGCGCAGCCACTAAACCGGTTCTAAGCAGCCGTTAAATCACCAGCTTATACAGATCGATGACATTCTGGCTTAAGACCCGTTTCTGGGCTTCGGGTGAAAGTTCGCCGCACTGGCGTCCCACAAAAGCTCTGGAATTGGGCCAGGTCATATTGGGGTGGGGATAGTCGCTGGACCACATGCAGTTTTTATCACCCCAGAATTTGAGGGTTTGTCCACCCACGTAATCATCCATAAACGTGGCATGAACATGATCCATAAAGATTTCGCTGGGCAATCTGGAAATCAAAAAATCTTCATTGGAATGGCCGGGCTTTGTATTGCGAAGATAATAATAATCCCACTGCTGCAAAATAAAGGGGATCCAGCCAATTTCGCCTTCGACGATTTCCACCGTCAGTTTGGGGTGACGTTCAAACACGCCAGACCAGATCAAATCGAACACCGTGGTCACCACCTCTGAGGTTTTGATGTTGACGGAACCGCGCACTTTTTCCATGCCCGCGCGTTTTTCACGGAAATAATTAAACCCGGTCAGAATGTGGAAATTAAGCGGATAATCCATTTCAGCCGCAGCCGCCCAAAGCTTTTCATAATGGGGCGAGGTCAGCGGCAATTTCGGATCCGGCACCTGCCAGACCAGCGCACCCTTAAGGCCCATATCATTGCAGCGATGCATTTCCTTGATCGCGCCATCGATGTCGTAAACCGAAATGCAAGGAATGGCGAACAGGCGCTTCGGAGACGTATTACAAAAATCAGCGATCCAGTCGTTGTAAACCCGAAAGGCTGCTTCTTGCACATCAGGCTCGGATGCAAACAGGCCGAGGGTAAAGGTTGGATACAGCACCTCTGCGGCAACGCCATCAATATCCATGTCGGTGATCCGGACGGCAGGGTCGCTGCCCCCCTTTGGCCGGGTATCGGGCTGAACCTTTGGGCGGGTCATCCGGTCAAGAATGCTTGGTGGCAATTCATTGAACATATCGGCCGGTTCATCCACATGGCCATCTGCGGAAACAAGAAAGCTCGGGACCTTTTCGCCCGCCGCTTTCATCTCCGGATCAACATAGCGCGCAGACATTTCATCGATTGTCATGGACATCGCATTTCTCCCATCTGTTAAGCGCTCAGGTTGGCCCTGAGCATTTTCGAAATTATGATTGGCTGGATTATATGGGAAAATACCGGCCCTTGGGAACCGTTTCGGGAATTTAAGGGTCCGACCATTGGCCTTGATGCATTGGTCGGGGAGAGAGGATTTGAACCTCCGACCCCCACGTCCCGAACGTGGTGCTCTACCAGGCTGAGCTACTCCCCGAAATGGCGGGTGCCAGCAACAAAGGCCGAACCCGCTTCAAGGCCGCCCTTATAGACCGCCCTTGACCCTTGCGCAACGCCACACAGCCCCAATGAGGGCCGGGACAGTCAATAAATGAGGGGTTCTGGCGGGGTTAGCCCGAAGAACGGTTCAGGGTCTCTTCGCTTGAACAAGTCTCAAGCTTGCTCAGCAGGTATTCCAGACTTTCTTCATCGATGGGGATTGCGCCGCCTTCTTTGTTTTCAAAATGGGTCAGAACGCGTTCCAGCATCCGGCGACGGAACCGCTCACGATCATATTTTTCACCGTCATAGCCCATTTCCTCAGCAACCTTTACGCCCACCAAGGTCGCAGGCAACAATTCCTTGCCCAAGCCTGCCTTCCCCCATAATGCCTGCAGACCCAGCTGTCCTTCGTCATGGATTAGAATCTGGGCATTGATCAACGAGATTTTGGCAAGATGGGCGAGGGATGATTCAAAAAAGGCAATATCGCCCATGCAAAGCGCCCTGAAGATGATCGAATCTGTCAGGCGATTACTTTCCGACAGGCTTTCCACCAAAGACGTCACTTCGCCGATGCCAAAACGGGGGTCCACAAGCCCCAATGTCGCCCGTTCGCGCACCTGAAGCACCAAATCTGCGGTATGATCGGGGGCTCCTTCGCCTTTATCTGCAAGAAGCGCTTCCAGGCTGGTTGTCACCATCGTGACCAACCGCTCGGCGATGTTGATGGGCACATGAGGGCGCCGGGTTACGGCTGTCGAAATTTCTTCCGAGTCACCAAACCGATCCAGGGCCCGCGCCAGGGTCGTTTCCCTGACATCAGCAGTGGTATTATGCATCAAGGTTGCGACTGTTTTTTCATTGCCTTGCTCAACCAGCGTATCGGCAACATTGGCTGAAATGCCTTCGCGCCGGGCAATGGCATTCTGTTTGTCTTCCCCTGTGGTCATAACAATTTCGATCAAATCCTGATCGGTCAGGATTTCCGAAAATTCCAAAACAGGGATCGCCACAGAATCAACGTCTTTAGCCAAACTCAGTGCCAATTCATGGGGGATATCGGGACATTCTTTGAGATGGTCAGAAAGGGCTTGGCGCACACGAATTTCCGCATCCTCGACCATGATCGAGAAAATTTCGAGCGCCATACCCCGTTCTTCTTCATTGAAAGTTTCTGCCTGGAACTGACCAGCCATCTTCTCAACCGTTTCCACCCGGGCTTCGGGGGATGGATCAGTTAGCAGACGCTCAACATCCTGTGCAGTAAGACGATCGACCATAAAACCTCACATATTAGAGCAAGCGGAAGCCGTCATTCTTCAAACTTCGAAAACGGCCCCCACCCCAGGGAAAATCGTTCCCGTCTATTCGGATTTTCTATTGTCAGGGGAACCTGTTAACCAAGCCTTAATATCAATCTCTAGGCCCCTGCCACAAAATGGCCAAAAATGTATGGCCTCTGTTGAATTGCTTGGCCGAAAGTGATACTGGAACACCAGCAAATTCGGGAAGCGGCATGCCGCTTATCAGTGGGGGTGGTCCTCTCTGGGATAACCCCCGGTAATTTCAGTTCTAAATTACAGTTCAAGGAGATGAACAACATGGCTAAATTTCGTTTTTTATCGGCATTACTGGCACTTGGCATTGTGTTTACAGGCACCAATGCAATTGCCGCAGGCGATGCCGCCAAAGGCAAGAAGGTCTACAAAAAATGCGCCATCTGCCATTCGACCAAAGCTGGCAAGAATAAAATCGGCCCGAGCCTTCATGGCATATTTGGGCGCAAGGCTGCCAAGGGCAAGGGCTTTCGCTATTCAAAGCCGATGAAAAAATCCGGCCTGACCTGGGATGCAGCCACCCTCGACAAATTCCTTAAAAAGCCCCGCAAAGTGGTCAAGAAAACACGGATGACCTTCCCCGGCCTGCGTTCTGCATCTCAGCGCGCTGACGTTATTGCGTATATCAAATCGCTTAAGTAACCACGAATACCTTTAAACGCATGCGAAAAAGGCCGGACATATGTCCGGCCTTTTTTCATTTTGCCCTAACCCAGAACGGCCCGTATTCGATCAACTCGGTCCGGCACGGAAATCATCTTATACGATGTAACCTCCAGGGTGCGATCTTCAAAGACCGTTGGGGCGGAACCGTCTTCTGCCGGGGCTGGGACCCATTTTTCAACCACCCCATCGCGCTCTTTGATCAAGGCGGCAATTTCAAATGCATACAAACGAACCATGGCGTTTAACCACCGATTGACCGGCCAGGATGGTTGGGCATGGGTGATTTCAAACATCCCGGTTAGTTCGATGACATCCTCACCTTTATACCAAATCTCGCCCGTGACCCAACGGTTGGTCGTGAACAAGCAAATCGGCTCACCCGCTTCATTCATGGAAATTCCAATGAGATGACTGAGCGCGTCAGTGGGATCATCCGGCATTTCAAAATCAGTTACCTCGGCCGGGCTCACATGATCAGGCATGCCTGCGGGACGCATAAATGTATGGAAATGCCCGTGTTCGCCAACCCTTAGATCAGCCGGATGCGCATGATAGAAAAACTGGCTGCCGCTATCCTTGTCATAGACATCGCCATCGGGATAATGATTCCATTCGTAAAATGTGCCCTTATCGCGCAGCAATTCACCGACGACATTGTCCCCGGTCTTTGCCAACACCGCCTTGATTTCCAGCGCCGTTTCACCCGCAACCCGCATTTTTTCAAGGGCGTCACGGTCCAGTTGTTCAAGAGCCACATCGAAGGCGCTTTCTTCAATGTTATCTGCCTTATCTGCTGGTTTTACCACCATGATGCCTTGCCTTCATGCCATTACAAATACAGTCACTCGGGTTTTAAACACGCCCATCCCCTTTGAACAGTGCCGGGAACGCAGATCACGAATTTGTGACCCATTGTGCATTTTACGACGTTAAATCAAACGATAGGATTATGTCATACACTGGTTGCACATAAAAAAATGAGGATAAATTTATGAAAACCTACCGCGATGGATTGCTTTCCGGCACCGTGCTTTCTGCCATCATTGGACTTTCCGGTTTTGGGATCAGTATTGGGATGGCCACCAATGCCCAAAGTGCTGGTCTGAACCTGCCCGCCCAACCCCGTGCAGAATCGACCCTGGTTGCGGCAAACAACCCCTGTAATCCCTGTGCCGCAAAAAATCCATGCGCGGCTAAGAACCCCTGCGCCGCTAAGAACCCCTGTGCGGCTAAGAACCCCTGTGCGGCTAAAAATCCCTGCGCCGCGAAAAACCCCTGCGCCGCGAAAAACCCGTGCAACCCGTGTGCCGCAAATCCATGCAACCCCTGTGCAGCAGGCGCATCGGCCAAAGCATCCAACTGTTTTGTCCCACGCCTGACAAAGGCCAAGGCCAACCCCTGTGCAGCCAAAAATCCCTGTGCCGCTAAAAATCCCTGTAACCCCTGTGGGGCCAAGAACCCTTGCGCCGCATCCGATGACATCGCAGTTTCCAATGCCGAAGCCGTCAAGGCTTACGCCTGCATCAGGCCTGTGTTGCAAACAGCCTATGGCAAATCAGGAAATTCAGTCGCGCTGGCCTATACGAAATGGAAAGATTACAGCGCGGTCCCCTATCCATCATCCACCCATGGCGGCCGCTTTGTTCGCAACTACGCCAACCCCAAGGGGGCCAATTACGGAAAATTTGAAAAGTCCGGGATCATGCCCCAGGGCACGGTTCTGGCCAAAGACAGTTTTTCGGTTACCAAAACCGGTGCCGTCGCCCCCGGCCCCTTATTCTTGATGGAAAAAATGGGCCGTGGCTTTAACAAGGCATCGGGAAATTGGCGCTACACCATGATCATGCCCAATGGGACAACATTCGGCGTTACCAAAGGCAAAAATTCGGCCGGAATGAAATTCTGCACCGAATGCCACGCGGCTGTCGGTGAAAATCAGGATCACATGTTCTTCCTTCCCGAAGAATTCCGATCAAAGTAACCTTTATACCCAAAATATGTTGATTCAAGATCGGGCGGGAACAATGTTCCCGCCCATTTTGTGAATTAGTCTCTCACCACCAAAACTGAAACATCGGCATGGCGCACCACCTGCGCCGCATTCGGCCCCAACAGATAATCTTTCAATGCCGGGCGATGGGACGCCATGATGACAAGATCAGCGCCAATTTCGTGCACGGTATCCAAAATTTCCTGATAAATGGTGCCCTGGGCAACGTGGCACGCCACCTTGATGTCGGCGGGCACCTGATCATCGATCAGCTTTCCCAATCTTTGGACGGTTTCGGTTTGCGCTTTTTCCATAAAGCCCGGTGGGAAATATCCCCCAACCAAACCTGTGCCAAAATCAGGGAGCACCGTCAGCGCATGAAGTTCCGCACCAAAAGCCTTGTTGTATTCGATCGCCACCGGAAACGCGCTGGCCCAGGAACTTTCCTGATCAATATCCACAGGAACCAAAATTATTTTGTACATGGCATCCTCCTTTATTTAACCCGTGCGGGACTGGTTATTTCTTGATTAAGCGCGCGCGCCGACGCTGCAAAACAACAACGCCCCCCAACAACAACAACGCCAGAATAAACATCCATTCCTTTGATGGACGATCAACAGGGACACTGACCGAACGAACCAGCCACCCTGCCTGCAAGCCTGCTTTTTCCGCCGAAGACCCGAAACCAACACTGGCAACACGCACACCATCGGGGCCAGCATTAATGCGAAGCCCGGCACCCTGAAGACGCTTTTTTGCCGACTGTTTTCTGCCCATGGGCAAAACGACAGACCGGGAAACAATGCCGCCGGTCGCTTTTTCACCCCGAGCCAGAAGCCGTAGAAAACCATCATCTGGCAATGATCCCGCAATCTTTTCTAGTTCCACTGCCGGTCGGGCCTGATAGGGCGGATAAACCTCATCCCAGAAAAATCCGGGCCTGAACAGGGTAAAGGCCACCAGAAATAGCACCGCGGTTTCCCAGAGACGGCTTTTGGTCATAAACCAGCCCATGGTCGCGGCCGCAAATACCAGCATAGCAATAAACGCACTGGCCACGGTTAAGACCAGATGCCAACCCCCATCAATGCCGATCAAAAGAATTTGGGTATTGAAGATAAACAGGAAGGGCAAGGCAATGGTCCGGGCAGAATAGAAAAATGCCTGAATGCCGGTTCGAATGGGATCGGCACCGGATATGGCCGATGCCGCAAAGGTGGCAAGGCCAACAGGCGGCGTCACATCGGCCATCAATCCAAAGTAAAACACAAATAAATGCACCGCGATCAACGGCACCATCAACCCGCCCTGGGCAGCCAATGCCACCACCACCGGTGCCATCAAGGTGGCGACCACAATGTAATTGGCCGTGGTTGGCAAGCCCATGCCAAGGATAAGGCTGATGATGGCGGTGAACACCAGCATCAAAACCAGATTGCCGCCGGAAATTAATTCGACAAATTCTGTCATGACAAGGCCAAGCCCGGTCAACGTGACGGCACCAACCACGATGCCCGCCGTGGCCGTGGCAATGGCAATCCCCACCATGTTCCGCCCACCGGAAACCAGCCCGGCCACAAGATCCCCAACACTGGCAGAAAACGTATCGCCCCAGGAAACTCGGCCCGTCGCGAACAGCATTTGCAAGGGCCGCTGGGTCAGTAAGATGCCAATCAGGCAAATGGTCGCCCAAAAGGCGCTTAGCGACGGAGAGAACCGCTCTATCATCAGGCACCAAACCAAAATCACCACGGGGATCAAATAATAAAGCCCGCCCTTTACTGTTTCGCCAAGGGGTGGCAATTGGGCACCAATGGGCGCATCCGCTGCCGGCTGGGGATAGCGCGATGCAAGCCGCAACAGCCCCAAATACGCCCCAAGTAAGATGGCCCCCGCAACCCAGGGCAGTGCATCACCCAAAAGCCCACGGGTCCAGGCCAGCCCCCAGTAAATGGCACCGGAAAAAGCCAGCACGCCTGAAAGAATCAGGCCATTGGAAATGACCCGGTCCCGCCCGCGAAGCCTGCCCTCGTGGCGAGGCAAGCCCACAAGCCCGGTTTTCACCGCCTCCAGATGCACAATGTAGAGAAGGGCTGCATAGGAAATGATGGCGGGCAAAAATGCGTGTTTGATCACCTCGATATAGGGAATCCCCACATACTCGACCATCAAAAATGCAGCCGCCCCCATAACCGGCGGCATGATCTGTCCGTTGACCGAAGAGGCAACTTCTACCGCCCCGGCCTTATCTGCCGGAAAACCAACCCGCTTCATCAGTGGAATGGTGAATGTGCCGGTGGTCACCACGTTGGCAATGGAAGACCCCGAAATCAGGCCCGTTAATCCAGAAGACACCACCGCCGCCTTGGCCGGCCCACCGCGCAGATGGCCCAACCCCGCATAGGAAACGCGAATAAACCATGCGCCCGCCCCAGCGCGTTCCAGCAACGCGCCAAACAACACAAACAGGAATACAAAATTGGTGGAAACGCCCAAAGCCACCCCAAAGACGCCTTCACTGGAAAGCCATTGGTGCGACATGGTCTTGGCCAGCGATGCACCCTGATGGGCGATCACCGCAGGCATCCACGGCCCGGCAAACCCATACCCCAGAAAGACAATGGCAACAATTGCCAGCGGCAGCCCCAATGCGCGCCGGGTGGCTTCCAACAGCAAAACCATGCCCACCGAAGCAATTGCGATATCGGTCAGGATTGGCGCCCCCGGACGCGATGCCAACGCATCCTGAAAAACAAGAATATAAGCCGCAGCAGATGCCGCCAGAATAGCCAGCACCCAGTCTATCACCGGCACCCGGTCGCGGGGCGAATGCGCACTGGCGGGGAATGCTGCAAAGGCCAGTAAAAGCGCGAATGTTAAATGGGTTGATCGTGCTTCTACAAAATTCAGATTAAAGACGCCAAACACAAATGGCAGCGGGGATGCATACCACAGCTGGAACAAAGACCACCCAAGTGCCAGAGAAAACAAAACCCGTTCAGCCATGCCCTTTGGTGCCCGCGCACCACTATCTGCGGCATGGACCAGTTCATCGACACCAGAACCGGGATTTGTTGTTTCTGTAGTTTCCGTCATTATCCGGAAACTACATCATGCCCTTTTCCTTGAAGTAACGGGCAGCCCCATCATGAAGCGGGGCAGAATTGCCGTCTTTGGCAAGGCGTTTCGGATCAAGATGACCAAATGCCGGATGCAATTTTTTGAACGCGGCAAAATTATCAAACACTGATTTGACCACATGATAAATGATATCTGCACTGGTCCGGGTCGATGCAACAAAGGTGGCTTTCACCCCAAACGTTGGAACGCCGCTGGCATTGCCCTTGTACATGCCGCCAGGAATGGTGGCCTTGGCATAATAGGGTGCCTTCGCAACCAATTTATCAATGGCAGCCCCTGTTACCGGGATCAATGCCGTATCACAGGCTGTGGTTGCTTCCTGGATCGACCCATTGGGATGGCCCACCACATAAACGATGGCGTCCACCTTGTTGTCACACAATGCCTGGGACTGTTCCGCAGGCTTCAATTCTGATGCCAGGGAAAAGTCCTTCGCGGTCCAGCCCATGGCACCCATAACAACTTCCATGGTCGCCCGCTGGCCAGAACCGGGATTGCCGATATTCATACGCTTGCCTTTAAGGTCCCCCAACGTCTTGATGCCAGAATCGCGGCGCGCCACCAGGGTAAAGGCCTCAGGGTGGACGGAAAACACCGATCGCAATTCTTTGAAAGCGCCCGATTTTGCAAATTTCGAACTGCCCCGTGATGCGTGATATTGCCAATCTGACTGGGCGATGCCCATATCCAGGTCACCGGAACGAATGGCATTGATATTATAAACCGATCCCCCGGTGCTTTCGACCGTGCACCGCACACCGTGTTCCTTGCGCCCCTTGTTGACCAACCGACAGATTGCACCGCCTGTGGGATAATAAACACCAGTCACACCACCGGTGCCAATGGTCACAAATTTCTGGCCGCCCTGATTGGACCCGCCGTTCATATTCAGCCCGCCGCCAAACAGAGCCCAAGCCCCAACAGCAACGATTGCGACAATAATGATGACAACAACATTCTTATTCATAACAAATATCTCCCATTGGCCTTTATGCCGGGTTGCGGGTAACTTGGGAACAGTCTAACAGAAAATGAGGCCATGCAAACCCGGCCAAACACAATGCCCTTCAGCGGCCTTCAGGGGGCCCTCAAACTAAGGATTTTTGGTTTTATGGACTTAAAGCAACACATCCGTTCAATCCCGGACTTTCCCAAACCCGGAATACTTTTCTACGATATTGCCACCTTGCTTGCCCATAGCGAAGCCTGGAAAAGCACGATTGATCAATTGGCAGAGATCATACGCCCCATGAAACCCACAGCCCTTGCAGGCATTGAATCTCGGGGCTTTCTAGTGGCAGCCCCCCTTGCCCTGCATTTGGGACTGGGATTCTTCATGATCCGCAAAAGCGGCAAACTACCCGGCCCCACCATTGCCCATGAATATGCGCTTGAATACGGGACCGACACCATCGAAATTCAGGAAGATGCCGTCAAGGCAGATGATCGCATTGTGGTCCTTGATGACCTTCTTGCTACCGGCGGGACGCTTGCGGCTTCCATCGACCTGATCCACCAACAAGGTGCTGATAACGGGGCAAAGGTTGTCGGGGCTGCGTGTGTTGTCGAGTTAACGTTTCTCGATGGCCGTCAACGTCTCGACGTGCCGTTTGAATCTCTGGTGACTTACGATTCCTGAAATATTTAAGACTTTTCCGGGCCTAAGGCTTCGGTGACAAACCGTGCAAGGGCTTTCAGGGGAACCGGCTTTTCGATCACGGCAAAGATGCTGGCGTCTTCCTGATGCGCCTTATAGATATATTCGGGATACCCAGACATCAAGATCACCTTGGGCTGGTAATCCAGCTTGCTGACCAGCCGAGAAACGTGAATACCGTCAAGCCCGGGCATTTTCATATCCATCACAACCACTGCAGGACGGGTATTCTTGATTTCATGGAAAGCCGCAAAGCCATTATCAGCAACAATCACATCAATACCGCGCCGGGTAAGAAACTCCGTGATCTCACCTTGCTGTAAGGGATCATCATCAACCACCAAAACCTTGGTGCTGACGGCTCTGCTTTCCCCGCTGGTTTCCATATTTATCATTTTTCTTGCCGCCTAAAGTTTAAATTGGGGTATCAAACACAGCTTTCGCTTAAATCCCCGGATCATGGTTTACATCATGATCTGCTTCCACTTTTGGAAGGACTAGCGTGAAGATGGCACCCCCACCAAAATTTTCAACCTTAATCTGCCCCCCCATTGCATTAATGATGCCAAAGCTGATGGACAAACCAAGCCCGGTTCCTTTGGTCACTTCCTTGGTCGTGAAAAAAGGATCAAAAATACGCTCTATCACATCGTCGGGAATTCCCCCGCCATTATCCTTAACCTGAATGACCACGCCATCACGGCGGCTATCCAAAATGACATCAATCCGCCCAGAAGTTCCCGGGTTTCTATCCATATTTTCAGGCTGATTCTCGACAATGGCATCCCGGGCATTGGTCATAAAGTTGATAAGCACCTGGGCCAGTTCATTGCGACTTCCAAGAATCCGAAGGGGGGTATCATCCAAATCTAGGGTCACAATAATGCCGTCATCGACAAACTGAAGCGCCAAAAGGGAACAGGCATCCCTGATCGATTCCCGGGGGTCAATAATGTCCAAAGGCCCTTCGCTACGGCCAACCACACACATGCGCTGAATCATTTCGCCCATTTTGGCCGACTGTTCAGAGATCATTCGTAATTTAGAGAGTTCAAATTCTTGATTAGAAAAGCCATCTTCGATGGCATGTTGTGCATTTTCTGATGCCAGACGAATGGTATTAAGGGGCTGGTTCAATTCATGGGCCATGCCCACGGCCATTTCACCAAGGGTGGCAAGCCTGGATACTTCGGAAACCTGTTTCAAGTTCACCGACACTTCCTCCAATGTCTTGGCAAGCTCTCCTAATTCACCGGCCCCGTTTGGCGGCGGCGTTTCATCATATCGACCAACCCCGATGCGCCGGGCATACCGTGCTAGTTTGTGAATAAATCCTGATAGGTTGCGAACCATCATCAGACTGATGCCAAGACCAAGGAGCCCAATCACGGCAGCAATCACGGCAGCAATCACACTATAAATTGTCAGAAATTTCTGGCCGCTTTCTTTTGTGATATCCCCGATATGGCCCGTGACGGTCTTGATGCTGCCCTTGATGCGTTCAAGGGAAAGCCCTAATTTCACGCACCCGATCAGCTTTGTTCCCAGTTGCACCGGGGCCACCAAATGCAACACTGAACCATCATTGCCCGAAACCACATGTCCCGCAGCCAACCCCCGGGCCACAGCCTGTTTTCCCATTGGGGCATTTTTATATGCAATGCTGGATGAGCCACGTTCGGCAAGAACCCTGTTCTGGGGATCCAGCACCGCCACATAAAGAACACCGGGTTGGCCAGACAGAGCCTTGACATGCTCTTCTATGATGCTGATCTCTAGTCGGTAAACATGCTCAATCAGAGACGTCGCAAGCAAGCGAGAAAGGCTCTCACCCTTGATTTTCGTTTGACGATAGAGCGAGGAGGATACTGCCTCTGTGGTCGCCTGCGAAACGCTGGAAACCATGGTGCGGAATTCAAACAGATGCGCCACAGACATCAGCCCGACGATTGTCACCACCAAGGCAATGACAAAAATGGAATAACGGGCCTGAAGACCAAGTTTCATAAAACTACTTTAAAAGGTCTTTGATTGATCGGTAAAGCTTCCTTGCATCCATAAGCGCCATGGCTGATTTTCCTGTTAATTTGGAATAACGGCTGACTCTATAATGTTTTTCTCGCAATTCTTCCGCTTTCGGGTCCGTCGCAAATTGCAAATGGGCTTTTTCGATCGCCCGGACCATATCAGGGGCCATATCACCCCGGACAAGAACCAGAGACCGAATGACCGGTTGCGACGTGAATAAAATCCGCAAATCCTTCTTAAAGCGAAGCGGCGTTTGATTTTGCCGATCCCAATCCAGATTTGACACAGCCCCCCCATCAACACGGCCACGGGCAACCCAGGCTGAAACATTTTTTTCATCCCCAGCAAACACATATCCAATCCGCCCTGCGGGCACCGGATCTCTGGCGTTGGCAAGAGCAACCATTTGCAATCCTTGTTCGCGCAATTTGGCCATGGGGAGTAAAAAGCTGGTTGTCGAGCCAGGGTCCTCAAACACAAGCCGCTTACCTTTCAAATCGGCAAGCGTTCCTATGGTGCTCATACGGGAAACAACGAATATGGAATTATAACTGGCCTTTCCCCCACGCCATTCGTGCAAAAGAATTTTGGCACCCGTTTGGGCCTCTAACGAAAGCGCCAAAAAAACGCTCTCGGTGATGAGGTCAACACGCCCGGTGCGCAATAGATTTTTCATTTCCGCACCATTGCGCGTCACAATAACCCTGCTCGCCCGAATGCCCTGATGCTTTAACAATGGCACAATCCACCTGGCCGCTGCCTCAAGACGAGGGATAACCCGTCGTGCCCGACCAGAAACCCGGCCAATAATAAATGTCTGGCTTCGGGGAATGGCTTCGACACCCTGTTCAGGATGATCCAGAATTTGTTGTGCCAAAATTTGCTGTGTAGGGAATTGGGAAACAGAGAATGGAGCTTCTTTCTGCTGGCCTAGCTGCTGGCCTAGCTGCTGGCCTAGCTGCTGGCCTAGCTGCTGGCCTGGCGCGGCAAACGCCTCATGGACGAGCACGCCGCCCAACAGAGGGAAAAACAGAACAATAATGCCAAGCAACCTGCCGAACATATCTGCCGCATCCTTTCTGGCCTTGTGGTCAACAAATCCCACGACAATTCTGACCCCGGTTTTGCCTGTCTTTTCAACACTACGGCCGAGACCAAACCTCCAGACAACCATGTCCCTTGGAACTATGGCCACCCTAGGTTACAGTAACAACCTAAAAAATGTTTGAATCCTTCTGCCCAAACAAGGGCAACACCCAACTGCCACAGAGGCAACCATGAGAGGCCCAACATGAAAAAAAACACTTTCCATCGTCGCTCTTGCCGTCCTTACCATCAGTGTTGGGGCAGCCATTTATCTCTATCTGTCTTTTGGCACTCTGGTAAAATCGGGTGTTGAAAGCTATGGGCCTAAATTCACCCAGACCAAAGTCACCCTTGGTGGGGTTCAAGCATCCCTGTTCGGCGGAAAAGTCGGAATATCAGATTTGTTTATTGGCAACCCCAAGGGGTTCAAAACCAACCACGCCTTCAAGGTGGGGACAGTCCGGGTTGTTGTCGATCGCGGCACACTGGCCAGCGATGTGATTCACATCAAGGAAATTACCATCGATGCCCCAGACATCATCTATGAAAAGGGCAAGGGTGGATCCAATTTTGATGTCATTCAGAAAAATGTTGCCGAGGCTGCCAATGACAAAGGCAAGACCGAAAAAAGCGAAACAGACGCAGACAAGGGCGAGGGGCCAAAGCTGGTTATCGATAATCTATACATTCGCAATGCCAAAGTAGCCTTCAGTGCAAGTTTCCTTGGCGGCAAGGTCATTCCCATTCCCATGCCTGACATTCACCTGAAAGATATCGGCAAGGAAAAAAAGGGCGCAAGCCCTGCAGACGTTGCGAAGAAAGTCATCGACAAGCTTACGGGTTCCATTACCGGAGCGGTGGCTGGCATTAATATGGATGCAATCAAAAAACAAACCGAGGCCATTACCGAAGGCGCAAAAGGTGCGCTGGAAGACGTAACCAAAGGCATCAAGGGCCTGTTTGGGAAATAGACCAGCTGTAAAAGTCAGGGTTTCAGTCGAACAATTCGTCCACGGCCGACTGGTCAAGGGTGGATGCTGCGGCTTTGTCTTTCGTCTCAGTGGCATCTAATTGATCGAATGTCACGATGGCACCGTTTATGATTGATCCTGCAGATTCCTGTAATGCCCTGAGGGCTGGCAGGGTTGATGCAACAACTTCGCGCAGAATATCGTCATTGCCACCTGACAGCGCTTTTTCGGCTGCCTCAATCCCTTCGAACAATGCAACATCAAGCCGGGCCGTCACCGTATCAAACGGCACGCGGTAACAATCAGGGGCATGTTCATAGGCCTTTATTGCCAAATCACGGTCGGAAAAACCGGAATAACGAAAATGATTCACATATGATTTTGGACGCCATGCC
The DNA here is from genome assembly GCA_018666775.1 of Rhodospirillales bacterium. Classification (NCBI taxonomy): domain Bacteria; kingdom Pseudomonadati; phylum Pseudomonadota; class Alphaproteobacteria; order Rhodospirillales; species Rhodospirillales bacterium. The sequence goes on from JABIXC010000011.1 coordinate 61,936, forward strand.
TTCACATCTTCCAGGCAATCAGGCATGTCAGGCAGCATCTCATACATCATCATCACTTCGTTATAATGATTGAGATAGTCCGTCGCGAGCATGCTTTGCTCGTTGATATTCGTGCCCGCAAGCGCCGCCTGAACAGCTTTGCTTTCAACAATATGGGAACGTTTTGTATTCATTTCTTCCTTCCAGATTCTTCTAAAGAAGAAAATCTCACCACACAAACAACCATACCATCTTAACCGCCCCCGGTTTCTGGCAGGTTAACGATTGCCCGTTTAAAAGCATCTTATAAAAATTATTAAAAATCAGGGTGTTAGCAGCTATCACACCGCTTGCGCGCCGCAACAACCAATTGTCGGAGGGTCGCTAAATCTACAAATCCGGGCATCATCACGTCGCCAATAATGAATGCGGGCGTGCCCGTTATGCCCAACCGTTCAGCCAGCATTTTGCTCTCACCAATCACGTGATCAATACGCGGGTCTATCATATCTGCACGCAACCGGGGAACATCCATCCCAAGTGAACGCGCCATTCCCATGACAGTGGCATCACTAAATTCGCCCCGGTGCCCCATGAGTTTTTCATGCATTTTCTGATATTTTCCCTGAGCAACCGATGCGATCGCAGCACGCGCAGCGAAAACCGAAGGCGGTCCCAAAATGGGAAATTCCTTGAACACCACCCGAATATTGGGATCAGATTTCAACAAGGCAAGAACCGGTGCCAACGACCGTTTGCAATAGGGACAGCGGTAATCAAAAAATTCGACGATTGTAACATCGCCCTTTGGGTTGCCTAGAACGGGCAAGCCGCGGCCTTCACGGATCAATTTCTTGTGGGCCGTCATGATTTGCACACGCTGTGCATTCATCGCCGCATCACGGTGCTGTTCCAGTGCCTGGATGGCATCTGTAATCATGGTCGGGTTCGCCAAAATGGCACCGCGCACCCGTTGCCCAAAATGATTGTCCGGAATATTTCCAGAATTTGGCGCATTTGAGGGCAGCGTTAAGGGCACCATTACCAAAGCCCCAACGACCACAACCACCAAAACAGCGACCAGCGCCACAAACCGTGCCTTCATAAACAACCCCTAACCCAATAAACAAAGAATTTTTAAGCACTCAGAAAACGCAGTATAACATGGTGATACTTTTATTGATCAGCTATTCAGTGCCAGAGAGGGAGCCTCATGAAAATTGCCGAAATGCACATTGATCCGTGCAGCCTGTCCAAGGAAGACCCGACATGGCGGTTTGCTCTTGCCGCCAATCCCATGACGGAAGGCTGGGCCGTTTCTATCACGGCCGAAGACGGCACCACAGGCTATGGCTACGCATCATCCATGCCCCATTACGGCGCACCCCTGGCTTCGGTAAAAGGCAATCTTGAGGGGTTTTCCGAAATTTTGATCGGCCATGATTCCAGGCGGATTGCAGAGATTATGACCGCCTTGGACCACAAGGTGGTCGGCAACAATCAGGCCAAGGCGGCCATTGATTGTGCCCTTCACGATCTTTTGGCGCGCCGCCTTGGGGTGCCGCTTTGTGACTTGTTCGGCGGTGCATGCCGCGAAGATTTTCCATCCCTTCGTATTCTTGCCATCAAAAGCCCAAAAGATATGGCCGCAAGTGCCAGAACCCTGATGGACAAGGGCGTGCGCCACTTCAAAATCAAGGTCCATGGCGATGTCGAAGAAGATGTTGCAAGGGTTGGGGCCATTCGCGAAGAAGTGGGCAAAGATGCCTTTCTCACCATTGATGCCAATCAGTCCTACACCCCGAAAAATGCCATCCGGGCCATCAACCGCATGGCCGATTTCGGAATTGATCTGGCCGAACAGCCCGTCCCGGCCCGGGATCTGGAAGGCCTGAAAATGGTAACCCAATCGGTTTCGGTTCCAATCGAGGCGGATGAAGCAGCCGATTCTCTCGACCAAGTCATGGCTCTGGTGCGCATGCGCGCCGTTGATGCCATCAGCCTTAAAATCACCAAATTGGGTGGCTTGCGCAACACCATCGCTGCGGCGCGCATCTGTGAAGCGGGCAACGTGCGTTACCGCATCGGCGCCCATGTCGGATCACGGCTGATTGCCGCCCATGCCATGCACATGGCGGCCACCTTGCCCGGCATCTGGTATGCCTGTGAATTAACGGAATTTGATCGCCTGCTTGATGATCCATTTGAAGGCATCGAAGTCGATAACGGCACCCTGCACCTAACCGATGCACCGGGTTGTGGCGTCAGCCCACGCAGTGACAGCGCCATTGCCCTCGCCCATCAGGCGGGCTGATAAAAATGTCTAGGGGTAACAAGCGCCCCCGTGCCATGGATGCCCTGATGGCGCCCCGTTCGGTTGCCGTGGTCGGCGCATCAGACAAAGCCAATGTCGGCGGGCGCATTTATCGCAACATGTTGGGTCGGGGGTTTTCTGGCCCCCTTTATCCGGTGAACCCAAATTACAAACGCGTGGGCGGGCAGCCCTGCTGGGCCGATATTGATAGCTTGCCCGAAATCCCAGATTGCGTGGCCATCGCCGTGCCGGTTCATGGGGTGTTTGAGCCTTTGGAGGCTGCCGCCCGCAAAGGCGTGCGCGCCGCCGTGGTCATGGCAGAAGGGTTTAATGATGCAGGCACCCCTGAGGGGCGCGCCCGAACCGCGCGCCTGAAAAAGCTCGCCGTCAAATATGACATGGCCATATCGGGTCCTAATTCCATGGGCATCGTCAGCCTTAATCGAAACTTTGCCACGGCCTTTACCAATCTGCCCGATGGCTTGATCCCGGGGGCTGTTTCGGTGGTATCCCAATCGGGCGGATTGCTCAATGCCACAATCGAACTTGGCCATAACCGATCCATCGGGTTCAACCACCTGATATCGGCAGGCAATGAAGCCATCGTCAACAGTGCCGATTACATCACCTGGCTGGCCGATGATTCCAAAACCAAAGTCATCATCAACATCGTTGAAGGCGTGGTTGATGGCAGGCGTTACGCCGCCGCCCTTCGCTATGCCAACACCAAAAAACCGGTGGTGGTTTTAAAACTGGGGCGCACCGATGCGGGCCGCCGGGCCGCCATTGCTCATACCGGCAGCCTGTCTGGAGATCAGGCCGCCTGGGACGCGATGATGGAAACCACTGGGGCCATATCGGTGGAAAGCGTTGACCAGTTGATTGAAACGGCAAACCTGTTTTCAAAACTTAAGCCCCCCAAAGGGGACCGGGTATTTATCTTTTCAGTCTCGGGCGGGGCCACGGTATTGGCCGGTGATCTGGCCAGAAAAGCGGGGCTCCGATTGCCGCCGCTTTCGGAAAAAACCAGCCGGGCATTGGGCAAAATTCTTGGCGTTGACCGTAAATTTCAAAATCCCATGGATGTGGTTGGTGCGCCCCGGCTGGTGCGCGACGACAACCTCACGCGCTGTCTTGATGTTTTGGCAAAAGACACCGCTTTTGATGCCATCGCCCTGGTTATGGTGGTGCAACGCGACACCTCTGCCAGCCACAAGATTTTGCACGAACAATTTCACACCAAAACACCAACGATAAAAAAACCGGTGATTATGGTTTCCGAAATGGCATGGACCCCGGCATTAAGGCCCGCCCCCGGGGGGCCAGCAGTCGCCGCCACCCTGGATGACGGTTTGCTGGCCATTCGCCATTTGGTGGATTATGGCGCACACAAAAAGCCTAAAGCGCCCGCGCGCGCGCGCCGGACGATTGACCTGAATTTGGTACAATCTGGCCCCCTCACAGAACCCGAAAGCGCCGGGCTTTTGGCGGAAAAAGCGAACCTGCCCTTCGCCCGTTGGGAATATGTCAAAACACCCGCTGACGCCATCAAAGCAGCAAAAAAGATGGGCTTTCCGGTTGCCCTGAAAGGGGTTGCACGCGGATTGGTCCACAAAACTGAAGCCCATGGGGTTCATCTTGACCTTCAAACCGGGGCTGGCGTTAAACAAGCCGCCATTAATATCGCCCGCGCCGTCAAACGCCACGCACCCAAAGCCCAGTGGGAAGGCTTCATGGTCCAAAAAATGATTGAAGCCCCCGCTGGCAGTGTCGAGATGATTTTAGGCGCGCGATTTGATCCACAATTTGGCCCCCTGTTGGTGATCGGTGCGGGTGGAAAATTCGCAGAATTATTCGACGATAGCCAAACCATGCTGGCCCCTATCACGGCGTCTCAGGCACGCGCAGCACTTAGCCGCCTTAAAGTCGACCGGCTGCTGCGGGGGTTCCGGGGAAGCCCCGCACTGGATCGGGCGGCATTGATCAAAACAATGGTGAATTTTTCACGGTTTATTGCTGCCACCGAAGGCCAAATTCTCGAAATCGACCTCAACCCCGTGATCGTTTTGCCGAAAATGGGCAAAAAAAGCGGCGTGGTCATTGTCGATGCACTCGTCGTCCCCAAAAGTCGCTAGAATGACACCAAATCTGGGAGGAAAAAACCATGACGGATTTGCCAAAAGCACCTAAAAAATCAGACCCTATCCCTTGGGACGGGGATCACGATGCAAAACCCAGCTTTTTTAAAATGAAGGCGCAATTGCTTGATGGGGGCAACACGGAAACGCCGCTCGCCATCGGTGATCATCTTTGGCTCAAGATCAAGGTCTATGCCAAAGGCGGCGAAAACCAGCTTCATGCCCACCCCCACCAAGACCATTCATTTATCGTTCTTGATGGGCGCGCCTGTTTCCACGGGCCTCGGGATGAACAAAAGGAACTGGGGAAGGGTGAGGGGATTTTCCTGCCCAAGGGCAGTTTTTACTGGTTTGAAACCATCAGTGAAGAACCATTGGTTTTGCTTCGCGTCGGTGCTACCGAAGCCGATGTCGCGAGCCAAGACACCAAACACCCAGACACACGCATCATGCCCGATGGCAGCTGGCAGGTCCGTCGCGGACGGAGCGACACCTTTGTGTCAAAAGACATCGATTATCGTGATGGGGAATTTTACGAATAAAGAAAAAAATTGCGTGCGCGAAAGCGATTAATCGCCTGCGCGCACGCAAAATACTCAGTGTTCGGTGATGTCGAGCCAGGTGCCGTCGGGATCGCACATCTGGTATTCACCGGTTGCCCATTGGCGGAAAAAACCGGCGCGAACGTCGGCTTCTTTTGCACCGCCCAGGTTCACAGGGGCCAAATATTGGTTGGCACCGGTTGCGTCTTTCACGTCTTGTTTGAGCTGTTCAATGCTTTCAACCTTCAGGCCAATGTGATCGGGGCCGGGCCGTTTGATGACCATGCCTTCGAGCACGCCAATGGACCACGGCATCAAGGCCAAGGTCACACGACCATCGGTCAATTCGACCGAGCCGTTATCGGGTTGTTTGTTGGAAAGCTTCAATTCAAACACGTCTTGATAAAAATCAGCGACCCTTTGAACATTCGGAGTGCGGATCGCAAATTTGTTAAGATAGCGATCCTGATTCCAGCTTTCCTTTGCCGATTCGGCATACATGTTGGAACGCTTGTCGTCCTTTTTCTGGGCAAGATCGAAGATATTACAATCAGGATCATTACCGCTATAGGCCGCAAAAGGCCGGGTCGAAGGCCGCTTGACCAGATCGGAATCTGGCCATTTTTTCTGGATGCGCGCCAAAACTTCTTCGACATCATCGACGACAAACCCAAAATGATCGAGCCCGCCTGAACAGCCATCGCGTTTTGGGTTGATGTTGATGCCGGCATAACCGTCACTACAAACGACCCCGTGAAATGGACGGTGTGTCCCGGTTTTAAGGCCGAATACGGCTTCATAGAACCGGCCAACCATGGGGTAATTACTGCTGGCCATGGCCATATGATTGATAGATGCAAACATATTTTTATCTCCCTAAAATAAGGTCTCCGCCTCTTTGAAAAAAACTAGATGCCGTAGAGCGCTTTGGCATTGGCGTTGAGAATTTTCTCTGCCACCTCTGCCGACACTTTGCCGTCATCTTTCAATTTGCGCAGAGCTTCGATCTCAGCCGAGGTATCGGCATGGCCGTAATCCGTGCCGACCACCAATTGGCCATCGCCTGCGTATTTCAGCACATATTCCAGATCATCTGTCACCTGACAGGCGACAAACATGTTGTTATCGGCCATGGCGGTATCAGACAGTCTTTTGCCTTTGCGCTTGAACCGGATCGCAAGATCATTCAGCGCATAGGGAATCCACTGTGAACTAACCTCAACAAAGCCCCAGCGCAATTTCGGGAACATCCCAGGCACACCCTTCATCAACAAGGAATGGAAGGCGCTGACCACGGGCAATTTTGAACGTCCAAAGCCTGCTTCGGATGCGTAGATATCGCGCACACCGAATGAATTGTTTCCGGAATGGAAACAAATCGGCATATCCAGTTCTTGGGCCTTTTCGTACATCGGATAAAAATAAGGATCATCCAGACGGCGTTCGCATTCAAGACCACGGATAAAGATTCCGACGGCGCCATTTTCCTTGCCAAATTCCAGTTCTTCCATGGTTTTATCCATGGACATAAGCGGTGGCATCACGACCCATTTAAGGCGGTCCGGTGCCTTGCTCCAGATATCTGCCAACCACCGATTATATGATTTGCAAATGGCCGCCTCGGCCAACGCGTTCTGGGTCCAGGCCCGCAAAAAAACCGTGGGATAAAGAACCTGAACATCAATGTTGAGCTCGTCCATGTGATCGAGGCGAATTTTAACATCAACCATCTCGCGGGAATCTTTGGTCGTGTTATGGCCGACATTGCCTTCTTTTGGCTGGATGCGGCCATCAATGGCCCAAAATTCCTTTTGAATGTGTTTGCCTTCGTTATCCAGTTGGCCCGCATCTTCATTCTTGTGAAGGATCACCTGTGGCTTCAGGTGTTCATATTCTGGGTCCATATAATCAAAGGTTCTTTCACACTCGACAACATGAGCATCGGAATCGATCGCTCCCATAGGGTTCTCCTTGTACGCTTTGTTTGTACTTGATCAGATGGGGCCATTTTACTTCGCTTTCTAATGGATTGGAAGGGGTCTTGCGCACAAGACCCAAAAAATGAGCATTTTAGCCAGTATTGCCTGCCCGGTCTTTGGGCGATACATTGGAAACAATCCGCAACAATGCGGGGAATACATCACAAGAACGATTTTCACAGGAACCACCCCCCATGACTGCTGCCCTTGATGACATCACCATTTTAGAATTCGCCTCATACGTATCGGGGCCATATGCCGGTATGTTGCTGGGGGATCTTGGCGCAGAAATCATCAAGATCGAAGACAACAAATCCGGCGATTCCTTCCGCGGTTGGGGTGCCGCTGATTATTCCGCCACCTTTGGGTCCGTTAATCGCAACAAGAAAAGCATCATTTTAGACCTTAAATCCGAAGAAGGCCGGGCCGCCGCACTGGCTTTGGCCGAAACCGCCGATGTGGTGATTGAAAATTTCCGCCCCGGCGCCATGGATCGTTTGGGGCTTGGCTATGATGCCTTGGCTGCCATTAATCCACGGCTGATTTATTGTTCCATCACCGGCTTTGGCCGCACCGGGCCGTATGCTGATCGCCCGGGATACGACACCGTGGGTCAAGCCATGGGTGGGTTGCTGTCCGTGCTGACCGATCTTGAAAAACCTCAGCCCATGGGCATTTCCCTATCCGATCACCTGACCGGCATCATGGCCACCTATGGCATTTTGGGCGCGTTAATGGCGCGCACGAAAACCGGCAAGGGCCAGCGCGTTGAAACATCGCTTTTGTCTTCGACCCTTGCCTTTTTGGGTGAAAATGCCGCACGGTATTTCGAAGAAGGGAATGTTCCGGCCCGCAAGACCCGCACCGAAACAGCCCAAGTGTATGCCTTTGTCGACAGCGAGGAAAAACCCTTCGTCGTGCATCTATCATCGCCCCCTAAATTCTGGAAGGGCCTGTGCGATGTTGCCGGTCACCCGGAATGGGTTGAGGATGAACGGTTCAAGGACAAGGCTGCACGGCGTAAATCATACGATATCCTCCATGCCGGGTTTCAAGACATCTTCAAGGCCAAACCCCGCGACCATTGGCTGGATGCCTTGCGCAAAGCCGATGTGCCATCGGCCCCCATTTACACCCTGGACGAAGCCCTGGCGGATCCACAAGTGCAACACCTTGATATGGTGACCGAGCTGGATCATCCCAAAGTGGGGAAGGTCAAATTGCTGACGGGGGCTGTAAAGTTTTCGGACACACCGGTGGAAATCAAAACCCCGGCACCGATGCATGGCCAACACACTGCTGAAATTCTTGCCCGCCTGAAAAACAGGGAGACAAAATGAACACCCCCATCGCCAATCCTGCCTTGCGGGATAAATATGCCGTCGTCGGCACCGGGGTATCACAGCTCGGCAAGGTGCCAGAGCAAAGCGCCCTTGGCCTGACCGAAGACGCCTGTGCCAATGCCCTTATTGATGCCGGGCTGAGCGCCAAAGACATCGATGGTCTGTTGATCCGGGGACCCGATGACATTTACACCTTTCATCAAGTGGTCGGCGAACGGCTTGGCATTAATGCCAGCTTTTCCACCACCACGGCCAATGGCGGTGCCAGCCAGATCCTGTCCGTCATCATGGCGGTCATGGCCATTGATGCAGGCCTGGCCACCACGGTCTTGTGCGGGTATGGCCGCAATGCCTGGTCACGGTCGCATGCCAATGAAACCACCAAACTGCGGTCATCAACCCGGTCTGAAGAAATGGATTCGTCCGAATTTGGCCCCGAATACGGGCTTTACGGTGCCCCCGCCATGCATGCCTTCGGGGCCCAGCGCCACATGCATGAATTTGGCACCACCCGCGAACAGTTTGGCGCCATATCATTGGCCTTTCGCGAACACGCCATGCGCAACCCGGTGGCCCAGATGCGCGACAAACCGTTATCCATGGAAGATTATCTGGCCGCCCGCATGATCGTCGATCCGTTCTGTCTGCTTGATTGCAGCCTGCGATCCGATGCGGCAGGCGCAGTCATTGTCACGTCAGCTGAGCGGGCCAAAGATATGAAACAAACCCCTGTGTTGATCAAGGGCTTTGGCACCCACAATAATTTGCAAGGCTGGTTTGCGGGCGACAACATGATCCGCACCGCCGCCGGGCCATCGGGCAAAACGGCCTATGCCATGGCCGGCCTTTCCCCCAGCGATATATCCTGTGCCCAGATTTATGACTGCTTCACCTACATGGTTTTGGCCCAGCTAGAAGATTATGGCTTCTGTGAAAAGGGTGCCGGCGGGGCATTTGTTGAATCGGGCGCATTGGCCCTGAACGGTGCCTTGCCCACCAACACCTCTGGTGGCCAATTGTCCGAAGCCCATGCCGAAGGCATGTTGCAAATCGTTGAAGGCGTGCGCCAATTACAAGGTATTTATGGCCCCGATCGACAGGTCAAAAATGCCGAAACCTGCCTTGTATCGGGCCATGGTGGCAACACTGTGTGCCATTCAACCCTGATTTTGGGGGTCGCATCATGACCGAATACACCAAACCCCTGCCCCGCCCATCGACAGAAACGAAGCCGTTTTGGGATGGCGCAAAAGCGCATCAGTTTTTGATCCAGAAATGCAATGATTGTGGGAAATTCTGGTTCCCCCCCTCTACCCGCTGCATCCATTGCTTGTCGGAAAACCATGGCTGGGTCGAAGTATCGGGAAAGGGCCGCGTGTTTTCCTTCGTCACCTATCACCGCATGTATCACAAGGGCTGGAAAGATGACCTGCCCTACGTTGTTGCTGTGATTGAACTGGAAGAAGGGCCAAGGCTGTTGTCCAACATCACCAACTGCGCCCCCGAAGACGTCAAATGCGATATGGCCGTGAAGGTCGTGTTTGACGATGTCACCGAAGACACCACCTTGCCAAAATTCAGCCCGGTATAACGCGCCGTTTATTTGCCGTTGGAATCGGCGTTCATCTCGGCCAGATCGTCGCGATGGGACACCCAGCTTTGGGCTTCGATAAAGACCCGGGTCACCTGAGGATAGGTGGTTTTGATTTCCTTTTCCATGACACTGATGGCGCTTTCAACCCCATCGGATGTAATGCCGCCCAGAAAATCGAGGCTGATGTTCACCAAAACATCCTTGGGCCCCATATGCATGGTCAGGACTTCGTTGATGGAAAGGATGCCTTTTTGTTGGACCAGAATGGATCGAATGCCATTGACGACTTCCACGCTGGCCGCTTCGCCCACCAACAATCCCTTGCTTTCATAGGCGAGTAAAATTGCCGTCCCGGCCAAAATCACACCAATGACCACCGATGCCACCCCATCAAGGATCGGCAGATCAAAATATTGTGCCGCGCCAATCCCGACAAAGGCCGCAAACAGGCCCAACATGGCTGCGGAATCTTCGAATAAAACGGTAAAGATTGTTGGGTCTTTGGAATGGCGCACTTCTTCGAACCAACCACGCCTACCTTTGACCCGGCCAAATTCACGGACCGCGATCAACCAGGCTGCACCTTCAAACACCATGGCAAACCCAAGGACGATGTAGTTCACTTGTGCATTCACGATCGGTTGAGGATGCAAAATTTTGCCGACCCCTTCATAAATGGAAACCCCGGCGCCCAAGGCAAAGACCAGGATTGCCACCACGAAGGTCCAGAAATAAAGTTCCATGCCATAGCCAAAGGGGTGGCCTTCATCGGCCGGGCGGGCGGCGGCACGGATGCCATAGAGCAGCAGCACCTGATTGCCCGTATCCACAACAGAGTGAACTGCTTCGGACAGCATGGCCGAAGAGCCTGTATAAAAAGCGGCCACAAATTTGGTGACGGCAATGACCGAATTACCAAAAAGGGCCGCATAGATTACTTTTTTAGATGCTGGTGATGCCATAATTCGCTCAAAGCCTAGCAGGGCAGTCATTGGACATAAAGAAAATTTAAAATCTGTGAAAATTAAACCGGGTCAGGAATGCTCCGCTTCTAGGGCGGCCGTCATGGTGGATCGGCGTGAAAGGGTGCTGAACCACATAACAAGGCAGATGCCCCCCGCCACCGCAAAAGTGAGCCGAAGCCCAAGACATTCAGCAAGAAGCCCGGTGCCAAGGGCACCAAGGGCCGGGGTGCCGCGATAGATCAGGGTATAGAGCCCCATCACCCGCCCCCGTTTTGAATCGTCCACCGCATATTGCACCAATGCCTGGGTGCCCGTAGACATGGCATTGAGGGAAAACCCTGAAAATACGGCAAAAATAATGGCCACCCATAAGTAATTGGTGGCAACAAGGCCCAAGGTTGAAAGGCTGAGTCCTAAGAATCCAAAAAGCACCATTGATGTCAAACCACTGACGCGCCCGCGCAGGGCAATCCAGGTGGCGCTCATGGTAGCACCTACCCCCATGCCTGATGTCAACCATGCCAAGCCCACGGCACCACTATCAAACACGGCACCAGCGAAGCCCGGCAGCATGTCCTGAACCGGGCGGATAAAAACCGAAATCAATGTCATAAAAAACAAAATGGGGCCGATGCCTGCATGGTTTCGCACATAAGAAAAGCTTTCGCCGACATCGCGCAAAATATTGCGACCGGCCTTCTTTTCTCGCACCGGCGGCTCAAGATCCATAAAAAACATGGACCCCAGAAAAATCAAATTACCAACCACATTTGCAGCAAAGGTGCCGCCAACCCCCACCTGCAAGATAACGATCCCGGCGATTGCCGGCCCAATGAAACGCGATGCATTGAACAGGGCCGAATCTACGGCAACGGCGGTGGCAAATTCCGCTCTTGGCACGGTTGCAGGCACAATGGCATGACGCGCCGTGGATGCCAGGGTATGGGTCAACCCCAGAAACAGGGTCAGGCCAAACAGGATTCCAATGTTCATCCAGCCAGCAAACAGAAATACCGCCAGCGCCAAGGCGTGAAGGACGGATAAAACCTGGGTAATTTTTTGCAAGGTCAGCGGGATATAGCGATCTGTCATGGCACCGGCAATGGGTGCCAATAGCAGCATGGGCATCAGGTCAGCCGCCGCAATGACGCCAAGCCATGTTGGCGATTTGGTCATTTCCCATGCCAACCAGCCAACCCCCACCCGCTGCATCCAGATGGTGATCAGGTTCGGGGTCATGCCCCCCATATAGAGCGCATAATTTCGGTGGGCAAAAACCCGGGTGATCGGCGTGAACCAACTGGAAGCGGCCATACAGTCTTATGAAACCTGATTTTTAAATTGAGAGCCCTCTATTAGCACGGTTTGGGGCCTTTACAAGAATCACTCTCAATTCAAAGCTGTCCTCATGGGTGACACAGGGTCCCTGGTCGCGATAGAATGGCCGGAAAGCACCAAGTAACCGGGAGAACGCTATGGGCTGCGTAGATGCAGACGCACACGTTATTGAATCGCCATTGACCTGGGATTTCATAGCCGAAGAAGACAAAGCACACACCCCCTTGATGGTCGTCCAGACAGAAGGGCGTGAGGTCAAGAGCAACGAAGGCGGGACGTCCAAGGAATACTGGCTGATGGACAACCGTTTCCACGCCAAAGACAAGAACGTTGGCTCTGATACATCAATCGAATCCCGCGAACTCAGCGATATCGGCGCACGCATTGCGCATATGGATGAATTGGGCATTGATATTCAGGTCTTATATCCCACGCTATTTCTGCGTCCCGCTGTTCGCACGGCCGCCGCTGAATTGGCCGTGACCAAAGGCTATAACCGCTGGCTTGCCAGCATTTGGAAACATGCCCCAAAGCGTCTACCCTGGGTCGCCATGCCACCCTTGATGTCACCCGATAAAATTCGCGACGAATTGACGTGGGCCAAAGACAATGGGGCCTGCGGCGTTTTCATGCGCGGCCTTGAATGCGACCGCACCGTGGCGGATCCCTTTTTCTTTCCGCTGTATGAAGCGGCCAGTGAACTGGATTTAGCCATCTGTTTTCATTCGGGAAACAATTCCATTATCCACCATGATTTTTTCCTGGAAGACACCACCTTCACCAAATTCAAACTGGCCGTGGTGGGGGCATTTCATTCCCTTTTGGAAAAAGACATCCCCGGAAAATTCCCCGACCTGCGTTGGGGCTTTGTTGAAATCAGCGCCCAGTGGGTGCCCTATGTCTGTCATGATCTGCGCTATCGTTTCATGCGCCTTGGCCGTCGTATGCCCGAAAATCTTTTGGAAGCAAACAAAATTTTTGTCGCCTGCGAAGTGACCGATGACATTCCCTATATCCTGAAATATGCAGGCGATGATCAATTGATGGTCGGCACCGATTATGGACATCACGACCCATCGGCAGAAATCAACGCCTTCACCATTATGCGCAACCGCGAAGATGTGGCGCCCGATGTAATGACCAAAATTCTGGAAACCAATGCACGGACGCTTTACGGGCTTGACGGATAAAAACACAAATCAAAAATGAAACACCGGGGAGAAAACCATGACCGATATCAATTCGGGAAATCTTGACGCTGCCATCGAAGAAGGTGGCCAGACCATCAAACGGGATTTTCTAAAACCAAAAGACACCATGGTTGTCACCGGCTGTGCCCGTGGCTTTGGCCGCGCCATTGCGCTGCGGCTGGCGCGCGAAGGGGCCAATTTGGCGGTTTGGGATGTGATCGATGATGAAGGCGAAGAAATCGCCACGTTATGCCGGGATTTAGGCGTGGAAGCAGAATTCTTCCACTGCGATATGGGCGATATTGACGACATCCAAAAGGCCGCTGCCCAAACCCTTAAACGGTTTGGAACGGTTTATGGGGTGGTCAACAATGCCGGGATCAACCCCCGCGAATCGGTCATGGACCTGAAGCCTGAAACCTGGGACCGCACCCTGAATATCAATCTGCGCGGCACTGTTTTTTGTTCCCAAGCCTTTGCCCCCCAAATGATGACAGAAAACCGGGGTGCCATCATCAATCTGGCATCAGGGCGCGCCATCGAAGCAACGCCCAATGGCATCCATTATGCCGCATCCAAGGCAGGCATCGTTTCCGCCACCAAAACCATGGCCGCTGAATGGGGCCCGGTTATTCGCGTCAATGCCATCATCCCCGCTGCTTCAGAAACCCGCCAGCCGCTGGAGGCCGCAGGGGTTACCCTTGAAGCCCTGCGCGAACGGGGCCGATCCACGCCCATGGGCAGGGTTGGCCATCCCGATGATATCGCTGGCATGGTGGTGCTTTTGCTTTCCAAAGACGCGGGCTTTATCACCGGACAGGCCATCGCCTGCAACGGCGGAAGGATTATGTTGCCCTAAGGCCCTGACAGGGCACGGACAAACAAATCCTAACAGGAGACAGGAGACAGAAACATGCAATATCGTGACATTGGGGGCGCGGATAAACTGACGGTTTCCGCCATTGGCATGGGTGGACGACGGTTGTCAGATGCCTACACCGAAACCAAGGATGATGAAACCAAGGCCCAAGCCGTTGTCGATCGGGCCATTGATATGGGCCTGACCTTGATCGATACCGCCGATGTGTATGGGGCAACCGCCAACGAAACCCTTTTTGGCAAATTGTTAAAAGGCAAACGCGACAAGGTGGTTCTGTCATCCAAGTTTGGCTTCATCACCAAACCCGATGGCAATCGTGGCGTTTCTGGGCATCCCGATTATGCCATAGAGGCGTGCGAAAAAAGTCTGCAGCGTCTTCAGACCGATTGTCTGGATCTTTATTACCTCCATCGGGTTGATCCCGATGTCCCGATCGAAGACACCGTCGGGGCCATGACCAGATTAAAAGAACAGGGGAAAATTCTCCATATCGGCCTGTCCGAAGCGGGGCCTGAAACGCTCAAACGTGCATCCAAAATTCACCCCATCACGGCCCTGCAAAGTGAATATTCCTTGTGGGTTCGCGATTATGAAGCCGACACCCTTCCCGCCTGTCATGATTTGGGAATTGGGTTTGTTGCCTATTATCCATTGGGCATGGGCTTTTTCGCAGGGGCCATTCGCGAACTGGATTCTCTTGGCCCCAAAGATGGACGGCGCAGAAACCCCCGGTTTCAGGATGAAAACATCACCCAGAACCACACGTTATTGCTGCAGCTAAAGGACATTGCCGATGAATTGGGCTGCAAATTAGGCCAATTGGCGCTGGCATGGATTTTGGCACGCGGGGGTGATTACATCGCCATTCCCGGCACATCACAGATCGCCCATTTAGAAGATAACATCCGGGCTGCCGATATTTCTCTGAATGATGAAACCATGAACCGGATCGATGCAATCTTCCCCTGTGATGGTGTCGTATCTGGCGACCGAATTGCGGGCGACCGGCTGGCAGAATTAAACCGCTAAAAAAAAGAGGTCATGGTTAAGTTTCCTTAACCCTGCAAAGGGGCTGAATGCACCATTGTTTAACTGTTGTTTTGAACTGCATAAAATTTGAAATAAATTAGATTTGATACGTTTTGACTTAAATCCAATATTTCCAAATGATGCTTTCAGACAGTTCGAACAGGGCGGTCATCAACAAGGGTTGAGATTATAAAAACAACTGGGGCTAGCATAGATACGTTGGCACACCAGTGATTGAAAAACGGTCGTTTTGGGACATTCCCAGGTTTTGTACAGAAACCTGGCCCCGAAACGGCCGATTTTTTATATGTTTTTTTTATATTTTTTTCTTTTGCCTTTCTCTAATCGCTTGTGCAATTTAAAATAAATCTGAAATAAATAAAAATAATCCACCTAGGGGGAACAATGGCTGCACCAACATCCGAACAACGGATCGCCATTTTTGAGCGTATGATTCGTATGCGTCGATTTGAAGAAGAAGTCTTGCGCATTGCTCAAGATCACCCCTACGCCGGACGACAGCATCTTTATATTGGCCACGAAGCCACCGGGGCCGCCGTTGCACAAGTGCTCGCACCTGAAGATTTGCTCCATTCCACCCATCGCAACCACGGCTATCTGATTGCCCGGGGCGCCAACCTTGGTAAGGCCATGGCTGAAATCATGGGACGCAAAGACGGGCTTAATGGTGGCCGGGGCGGACCATGGCATTTGGTTGACCGCAAGGCCGGTTTTCAATCCACCTCTGCCATGGTTGGTGGCAGTGTCGGCCTTGCCATTGGGGCCGGGTTTGGGCTTAAGGGCCAAGGGTCCAAAGGCATCGGCGTTGCCCATTTTGGCGATGGCACCCTGGATGAAGGCATTTGTTACGAATCCTTCAACCTTGCATCTTTGTTGGAATTACCGGTTTTATTCATGTGCGAAAACAACGCCAAAGAAGGCCAGCGTCCTTCATCTATGCTGGCGGCCAAAATCCTTCGCGATGTTCCCGATGCGCTTCAAATTCGCTGCATCACAGTTGATGGCCGCGATGCCGATGCTGTGCTTGAGGCGACCACCGATGCGCTCGCCTTTATCCGTTCTGGCAAAGGCCCTGTGTTCCTTCAGGCCAACCTTGAACGTTGGCCCGGATCCCATCAGATCAAACCCGAATTTCCAACCGGTGTGACAGACCTATCCCTTGCATGGGAAGAAGATCGCATTGAAGGCAAACATGCCGACTGGACCCGGGACCATGATGGGATTCGGTTATATACAAAAAAACTTCTGGCCGATGGCGTTTTGAGCCGCGAAGAAATTCTAGCCATTGATGAAAAAGTGTTGGCCGCCATGAAAGAAGCAAGGGCATTCGCCGAAAATAGTCCATTCCCTGACGCGTCAAGCGCCACTGAATGCGTATTCGTATAAAGGGAATGATCAATGAGCGTTAAAACATATGCACAAGCCCTCGGTGAAGCTCTGATTGAGATCATGGAGGAAGACCCAAAGTTTGCCATTATCGGGCGCAACATTCTTGGCCATGGCGCCCATGCCGATGGCGAAAAGCCATTGATGGAACGTTTCGGAGACCGGGTCACCGACCCGCCAACGTCTGAAGGAGCGGCTGCATCCATGGGGATTGGTGCTGCCATGTCGGGATTGCGGATGTTTGTCCATTTTGGGACGGCGAGTTTTGCTCTGGAAGCCTGGAACCAATTGATCCATGAAGCCGGCACAGCCCATTCCATGTCGGGTGGCCAGATCCGCGTTCCCATCGTCTTTCACATGTATCACGGGCTCAGGGGTGGTGGTGGCGCACAGCATTCCATCAGTCCCCAATCCATGCTGGCCAATAATCCGGGCTTGCAGTTGATGATGCCAACGTGTCCGGGCGATGTAAAAGGCATGCTTCGGGCCGCCATCAAAAGTGACAACCCTGTCATGTTTATCGATCAGGCCGGGCTTCTTGGCACCGAAGGTGAGGCCGACGATGCCCGGTATGAAATCCCGTTGGGGAAGGCTTCTGTCCGCCGCGAAGGCAAAGACGTGACCATCGTTGCCACGTCCCGTGCCGTCTTGTGGGCGCTTGAAGCTGCAGAAATGCTGGCCAAAGATGGCATTGATGCAGAAGTGGTTGACCCCCGGTCCATCATTCCGCTGGATGAGGATACCATTGTTGCATCGATCGAAAAAACCGGACGTCTGGTCACGGTCGAAGAAAGCATCCAGATGTGTTCCATCGGTTCGGAAATTGCGGCCCTTGCTGCTGAGCGTGCTTTTTCTTCGCTCAAAGCACCGGTCCAGCGCGTTGCCCGGGCATCGGCCCCGGTATCGTTTGCCCCGCCATTGGAAGAAGCCGTATCCCCCAGTCCTGCCAAAATTGTGGAAGCCGTCAAGCGCATTACAGGGTGAGCCTCAAACACCACGGAGAACCTCATGAGCGAGCCGTTAGATAGTAAAGTCTGTATTCCCTGTCAGGGCGGCATGCCATCGCTGAGTGCCGATGAAGCCCAAGCCCTGCAAGCCCAGACGCCAAAATGGGATCTGACCGATAACGCCACCTGGATACGGCGTAGCTTTTCATTCGGGAACTTTGTAGACGCCCTTGCGTTCGTGAATGCTGTTGGCACATTGGCTGAAAAGGAAGGCCACCACCCCGACATCACCTTTGGCTGGGGGTATGCGGATATCGCATTACAAACCCACAAGATCAAAGGGCTTCATGAAAACGACTTCATCATGGCCGCTAAAATAGATCATCTGGCCTGATCAGTTTCCAAACGTCACATAAAAAAACGCCCCCCGTTTCCGGGGGGCGTTTTTATTTCGGGCCGGGATTACCCTAGCCTTCAATCAGTCTTTTTAATTTATTTGCAATCGATGCGCTTTGCCCGCTGGCCGGTGCCCGGGTAGTTGAAGGTGCACGTCATGCCCATCTTGATCTTTTTACGCTTGGTCTTCTTGCCACCAATAAACACCTTGGTCCGTCTACCAGAAACGCTGGTCTTCACGGTCTTGCCGTTTGCAAGCTTCATATGCAGCTTGCGCCCGCCTTTAATGATCTTGGAGATCGTGCCCGTGTCCTTGACCATCTTGATCTTCGCTTTGATCCGCTTGCCCTTGTAGGACATGGATTCACGAGCGCGATCAACAATTGATTTTGGTGTCTTATAGGCCTTGGCAACAATCGTCTGGATTTCACCACCCGTAACTGGCGACACATCCATAGACTGCTTGTTCAGCTCCTTGATCAGCCGGGGGTCTTTGGCCACCGCCACAAAGGCTGTGCGGATCGTTTTCAGACGATCGGCAGGAACGCCCGGGCCCATCAGGAATGGACGACCCATAACCTGGGGTGCAAAGACCAATTCAAAGATTTGACGGTCTTCGGCATTTTTAGCAAGCTCGGTCACCAATGGCACATTGCCAATTTCAGGCAATTTCTTCAAAGACAGCTGGATCAGGATATTGACCTTCTTACCCTTGATCCATTCGCTCTTTTGATTTTTGAACGATGTCCACGACCAACCACAACGCCCGTAAACTTCCTTGCGTTCCATGGCGAGGTTAATACCAACCCCGGTATAGCCGGTGATGATCTTGAATTTGGTCCCAAGGATGTTGTTAAGTGCTGAGGGAAAATTTTCCGTGTCGTTGGCACCGGCACCGCCGATGATCAATTCCTTTTTCATCACGTCCTGGATGGTCTTGATGCCGGTGGTATGCCAGGCAACACAGACGGAAACTTCATTGTTGATCGAGCCAACATAATTAAATTTCTGGGGATCGTATTTCGGGCCACGCTTGCCATAGAGCGGCAAGAATGGAATGGCGCGCTGCACCGCACCAATAACGGTGCCATCCTGTGGTGCCACATTATAGACGAAATTGGCAGCGCGAATGCTGGCAGCACCCTGCATGAATTGCGTAATGATGCGGGGTTTGCCGGGGATATATTCACTGATATAGCGACCAACTGTCCGGGCATAGGTACCATACCCACCGCCGGAACTGGCCCCGACGATGATCTTGACGGTTTTACCCTTGTAGAAAGATTTCCCCGAAGCAGCCGAAGCAGGCGACGACAGTGCAAAAGCCGCTGCAATCGCCATAGATGTATAAGCAATCTGTTTAAACATTCTCTTCTCCCTGTTTTTTTATTTATATTTTTTATTTGCAAAATTCTTCACCGCATTGGGCACCACGCTAGCAGACCAATCCCGGCCCTGTCCACGACATCTCCATTCGCGAGAGATTGCACAAAAAGGCCAAAATCAGCTGTAAAGGCCATCTTTGCGTTGATTCAGCTCGATTTCAAACCCATCAGGATCATAGATATTAGCGATATACGTGTTGGACCCCCCGACAGCTTCGATCAAGGGTTTGGCAAACCGTACCCCTTCTTTCTCCAGGGTTGCGCAGAGCATCCTCAGGTCTGATACGGCAATGGCAATATGTCCGGCCCAAGGCTTTTCCGCATTGCCAGTCCCGGCAATCAGTTCCAACACCGGGTTGGTGCCCTCATCGCCATACCCAACATAGGAAATGGTGCGCCCATCAGATCCTTTGTCGCGCGTACGGACCACCTGCATGCCCAGAATTCGGGTGTAAAAATCAACCGCCCGGGCCATATCCGACACCGGCAGCATGGTGTGGCGAAAACGAAATTCCAATTCCCCGACACTTTTGCTTTCATCAACCATCATTTCCCCCTCCGTTTCATGATTTTAGCCTTTCAAATCACGCACCATTTACACCCACTTAAGACTCTCCGGACGCCATTCCTGATGACCCGGGTTGGCCGTACTTGCCGTCTCGAGACGTTTTTCGAACATCCCCCGCCATGTGGCAGACAGCGCGCTAACCGACAAGGCACGTTCAAGGGCCTCAGCACTGGCCCCCTTGTCTGACCACAGCGCCAGCGTTTCTAAAATGCTCAGCTTTGCCGGATCGCGCGCTTCGCACCCAATGCCATCACCCGCACCAACATCGCCTATTTGCAAAACCCTGAAATAGAACCCGACCCGGCCACTTTTCATAAACCGTTTAGGCAAAAGGGGATCATCAAATTTCATGGCCAGCTTGTGACACGGGGTGCGCGGCTCGCTCACCTGCAAGCGCACCGAACCGATGGTGAAGATATCGCCAATATGCACGGTGTCTTCACGCATGCCGGTCACTGTTAAATTTTCGCCGAATGAACCAAATGGTAGCCGCGCGCCGTTTAAATTTTCGCGCATGTCTTTTTCCCAAAAGATGTAATGATCCCTGGAGTAAACATAGACCGCCATGTCTGGGCCGCCATGGTTGATCGGACTGCCCTGTCCATCGCCATCAAGATTCAGGGCTGAAAGGGCAACCCTGCCCGGTTGCGGATTTTTGTATATCCCTGTCTGATAGGTGCGATCCTGATAAGTCACCTCATGGGGCATGGCCACATTGACCGACAGCAAAACGCCGGTGCCATCTGTGGGCACCACAGGGTCTTTGCCTTTTTCGCCTATCATCCCAACAAACGGAAACATGCCCTTTGGTCTCCTGCTGTACTGTCGATTGTTTGATCACTCGGGATCAACAAAAAGTTGTTGATATACCGTCCCGAAGGCCCTGCCTGTTGACCCGATTCTCCGGTCCCAAGAACCTCAAGATCATACCAAAGCCCATGATCCAAGAATCCAACACGATAATCAATGGCTTTGAACCTTGATGCAACCCGGGCGACACACCCCGGACGGTGACGTTCTTCCAACTCAATCAAAATTCTTGGGCGACTGGCAACAATCGTTTCCCAACCCCCATCGAGCACCTTTTCCTCATGCCCTTCCACATCAATTTTGATAAAATCAACATCGGCAAAAGAAAAGGAATCCAGCCGGGATGCAGGCGTTTCAAAACGAATGCCCTGTTCTGTCTTTAAATCAGACGGCGGTTCGCAAATGCGCCCTGCCGGATCATCAAACTTGATATTTTTTGAAGCGCCGCCTTGCGCCGGTAGCGCTGAGCGGGAATGAAAGGGCACAAACAACGATGCCGTCTCAATGCTGTTCCCAAGCGCCACCCGATGGACCGTGACATTGGCAAGCCCGGCAGCAATCAAATTGTCGGCAAGACCCGGGTTTGGCTCGAATGCTTCCACGCATCCCCCCGCCTTAGCCAACCAATAGGTAAAAACCCCAGGGTTTGCACCGATATCGATGCAACGCCGTCCGCGCCCCACCAATTGAGGCAGCCAGCGAAGTTCCGGATCACCCTTTCGACGGATGCGCCATGCACGAAGCGCTAATCTGATCCAGTCCCTGACGGCCATTTTTGGCGCGCGGCCCTTAAAGCCTGACGTCCCAATCTTGGGGCAATGCGCCCCCTTTGCGGCCTTCATTGACGTAATAGTTCCACATTTTTTCGATGTGGTGATCCCGGTCTTCGTATTCGCCGACCCTTGCCAGTTCTTCTTCTGTCAACGGCACGATTTCGTCACCGAATGAACGGGCTTCTTTCTGGGCCTTCAGGTTGTCTTCGAAATGGATGGTATCCACCAAAATTGCCGGTGCACTTTCCGATGCCAAAACCACCCCATGGGCGCGCAACAGCATGCCATTGGCATCGCCCAGGCAATTGGCCAGCGCCACCCCGTCTTCTGTGGATTTGATATGGCCGACGTCCGTCATGACGGGCACGCCTGAAAACCACCGTGACGCATGAAAGTCCATAATATGAACCTTTGCATCCTTGGCCATGGTGATGGCGGCGGCCAGTTCCATATGATTGTGAATGACAGAACCAACATCGGGGCGGGACCGATAGACTTCGGTATGGATGACCAATTCCGATGGGGGTTTGCCAACGCCCTCCAAAACATTGCCATCAAAATCCACCAAAACGATGCTGTCTGGCGATACTTCGGCCCGGCTTTCGTTGCGGGTTTGGATGTACAGCTGATCTTTGCCCGGCACCCGGGCAGAAACGTGGCCGGAATAATGCAATATTCCCAGCATGTTAAGAAGCCGCGTACAGGACGCCACCTGAGCGCGCAGCAATTCCCCGGAATTTATGCCTGAATTTGTTGATGTTTCAGCAGTCGCCATAATCTGTCTTTCCCTGTGCGGTTTTATAATTTGCCCTAGTGTTTAGCACGGGCTTCGGCCCGGGTCATGAAATAGGTGGCACCGAAAATAATAGATGCCCCGATCCAGGTCCATATTTCTGTCGGTTCTGAGAAGAAAACCATTGCCCACCCCGCAGTAAAGGGTAGCCGCAGAAAGCTGAATGGGGCGACGACCGTCGCCTCGGCGTGGCGAATGGCACGGATCAGGCAATACGGTGCCACGGTGCCCACCACCCCAACCAAAAGCAATCCCGGCACGTCTTCCCATGTGGGGTTCACCCAAACCCAAATCGCTGGACCGATGGAAAACACCGTCAACATGGCCTGGTAATAAAACGTCGTGGTTGATGCACGCTCTGTCCGCCCCAGAACCCTCGAAATAATGCTGACAGAGGCATATAAAAGCGCAGACCCCAGCACCATCAGGGTCGGCAAATTAACATCAACAACGCCTGGGCGCAGCACAACCAAAATCCCCACAAAGCCAAAGACAATGCCAATGATGCGGTTCGGGGTTGGGCGTTCGCGTAAAAAAATCACGGCCAAAATCGCTGCCATCAGGGGTTCGGTGAAATGCAGCGCAATGGCCTTGGTGATGGGCATCATGGTCAGGGCCGCAAACCAGAACCACATCCCGACAAAATTCAAAAAGTTCCGTTGCAGATGCAACCCAAACCGTTCGGTTTTAAGACTGCCCCAACCCTGCCAGCTAAAAATGATCAAAAATGCCACCAACCCGATGGCATTTCGGAAAAAGACGATCTCGATGGCGGGCATCCGATCCCCCAGCATCCGAATGCCCACCGGCACCAGCGAATAGAACAAATACGCAGCCAAAGCCCACGACATGCCAATGATGGCGTCCTGGCGCGTCATGACGTGGGGTGTTTCGGGTTTATCAGAAGAGGATGGGGCTTTCACGCGGTTCCCAAGCATGGAAATACAAAACAAAGTTTCAAATAAGAATGACGTATCACGGCCTTACCATAACACAGATCAGCCCTATCCCTGGAGGCATAAACGCAAAAATCGGGGGTTTTAGGGGGCATCCCCCGCCTTTGGGGGGCAAAACCGAACCCAGCACCGATTATTCCGCCCTTTGGTATATTTTTTTCCCTAAACCGTAACTTTTCAGGTAAAAAACGGGGAAATATTCAACACAGCGAATGCAATAACGGGGCTTGAAGCCTGAAATCATCAATAAAGGACCGCAAGAATGAGTGACACGACCAGCGAATGGAAAAAAGGCGTACAAAAGGCACTGGATGATGCCGGTCTTTCCGAAGACAACAACGTCGCCCACGGCATGGCCACCGCCATGCGTGCAGGCAAGCCCGAAGCCGACTTGAGCTATGACAAGGGCTATGAAACCGGCAAGGAAGTTGCCCGGCGCTGCAAATACCATCAGCGGTAAAAAATTTCTGGTCTGAACGGGACCTTAAATGACAAAGGCCGGACACACGTGTCCGGCCTTTTGTCGTTTTAAGATTGGTTTGAACCATTCGCCCGTTGGGGTATAGGCTGAACGTTTCAGGCATTCACAAAGGTGCTATCCATGGTGTCAAACACCCCCTCTTTCTATGAGATGGAAAAATCTGGCTGGGCCGACAGGGCCGATGCCTATGATGATTATCTTGGCCGCCTGACAAAAGATGCCCTTGGCCCCATGCTGGATGCGGTTGGAACCCATCCCGGAACAAAGCTGTTGGAAATTGCCTGCGGGCCAGGATACGGCGCCGGCGGGGCCGTGGCCCGGGGGGCGGCGGCCACGGGCATTGATTTTGCACCGGCCATGGTGAAGGCCGCCAAAAACAAATTCCCCGGGGCCCATTTTTCTGAAGGCAACGCCGAAGCACTTGAATTCAGCGACGGCCTGTTTGATGGGGTGATTTGTTCACTGGGGGTTTTGCATTTTCCCAACCCAGAGCTTGCCATCAGGGAAGCGTATCGGGTTTTAAAACCCCATGGGCGTTATGCCTTTACGGTGTGGTGCCAACCAGAAAAAGCAAAACTGTTCGACATTATCCTCGGGGCCATCAATGCCCATGGCAACACCGATGTGCCACTACCCGAAGCACCCCCATTTTTCCGTTTTTCCGATCCCGACATCTGCCAAAATGCCCTGGAGGATGCAGGGTTCACAAATATCCAAATCTCTGAATTGCCGCTGGTGCTGCATGTGGATGCCCCCAAAGGGGTGCTCGATATTGTCTACAAAAGCACCGTGCGCACGGCGGCCCTTTTGGAATTACAAACCGAAAGCGCGCGTGCCAAAATTCACGAAGCCATCGATGCGGCTGTGCGCCAATATGCAACCGACACCGATTTCGCCATCCCCGCCCCTGTGGTCATGGCGATAGGGGTAAAGCCGTAAGGGCGATTATTTAAAGCGCAGTTTGGCAACCAAGATTGCGCTGGCAAGAACAAGGGTTATGGCATTGGCAACGATCAGGACAATGTCTTTGATCAAGAAACCATAAACCAGCCACATACAAATGCCCGCCACCAGAACCAGAAACATGGTCAAAGACACATCTGATGTGGATCGCGTCCGCCACGCACGAAAGACCTGGGGCAGAAATGCAATGGTTGTCAGCACGCCGGCAATGATGCCGACCCATGCATAAGGGTTTGTAATCGTATCCATAATAGCTGCGCAAATTAGCCCATAGCGCGGTTTTGCAACAGCTGTTTTCAACCAGCCTTTTAAATTGTTCTATTTGGGTGTCTAATTAAGCCTTGAATGCCCTCAAAAGAAGCGGCGCGAACGTATTAGGAGGAAGCAGCAATGGCCAAGCTCAAACACATCGTTTTCAACACCACCGATCCCGAACGATTGGCGCGATATTACGCCGATGTTTTTGGTATGGAAATTGTCTACAAATCCAGCAAGGGCGGCTTTTCGCTCAGTGATGGCTATATGAATTTATCCATTCACAATAACAAGATGGATGGCAAGCCCAGCGGGTTCAGCCACATTGGCTTTGAAGTGGATGACAATGATCCCTACATCCAGCGCTGCGAAGAACTGGAATATCCGGTGCCTGAAAAGCGCCCCGCCGATCGCCATTACACCGAATACCGGGGCATGGATCCCGATGGCAATAACATCGACCTTTCCACCAATGGCTATAATGAAATTCGCCCTGACCGCGAAGCGCCAGTTGGCGAAGTGATCCCGCCACTGGAAAAAGAAAAAGTTTAAAAACAAAACGGCTCTGAAAGAGCACGATTAATAAGACAACAGGGAGACCAACCATGAAATCAGCAACCACATTAGCCTTAATGTGCGGCGTTGCCTTAACCCTTGGGGCGGGCGCAAATGCCAATGCCGCCGATGATGCCCGGGCCTATTACAAGGGCAAGACGATTACCTATATCGTTTCCACCGGAACCGGTGGCGGTGCTGATTTCTATGGCCGGTTGGCAACCCGGCATATGAAACGCTATCTGCCCGGAACCAAGTTCGTCGTCCGCAATGTTCCCGGTGCCGGGCACATTATCGGTGCCAACAAAATCTATGCGTCAAAGCCCAATGGGCTGACCGTTGGGTCCTTTACCACAGGGCTGGTCTATACCCAGTTGGTCGGGCGCAAAACGGCAAGATTTGACCTCACCAAAATGACATGGATCGGCAAGGGTGCAACCGACATCCGCGTGCTCTATATGAGCGGCGCATCGGGCATCAAGACCTTTGATCAATTGTTAAAGGTTGGCCGCACCATCAAGTTTGGCGCTTCAGGCCTTGGCGCCTCCAGCTACAACGAGGGCTACATGATTTCCCACGCCTGGAACATCCCCATCCGGATGATTCTTGGCTATTCCGGTGCGGAACGGGTCATGGGCATGTTGCGCGGTGAAATCGAAGGCCAGCCCGGGGGATTGAGTTCCATGACGGAACTGACCAGCGCCGATCCCGGTGTGATTGTCCTGCAATTTGGCAAGGTTGTACCGGGGGTTCCCGATGCCAACGATATTGCCAAAACCCCCATCGCCAAAGCGGTGGCACGTTTTATGTCGGCCCAATCAAAGCTTTCGCGTTTTCTTGCCGGACCACCAAATATGCATTCAGGCCGCACTGCCGTATTACGGGCGACCTATAAACAGGCTTTTGAAAGCAAGCAATTGCGGGCCGAAGCCAAAAAGGCGCACCGGCCCATCTTTCCGCTTTATGGCGATGATGTGACCAAATTGGTGCAGGTGACCATGGACCAGCCCCCGGAATTGATCGCTCTTTTGAAAAAGATCACCAACATCAAGGTGGCCATGCTCAAAAGCACGACCAAAATAAAGGCGGTAAAACGCAAAGGTCGGCGTTTGGTGGTGACCGAAAAGGGCAAGGATTATAAGGTCAAAATCTCACGCTCACGCACCACTGTGATCATCAATGGCAAGACAACAAAGCGCAAAAACCTGAAGGCTGGCATGAAGTGCACCATCACCTGGCCCAAGGTGAATGGTGAGGCCAAAGAGGTGAACTGCCGCTAGTTACTGGCGTCAGGATTTGGCGAGATGGGCCAGTGCCGCTGCAACGCCACCTGATTGATGGGGAATGTCAGATAGACTCAACCCCATCTCCACCCCAGACAAGGTGCCCGCAAGGGTGAGATCATTCAGATCGCCTAAGTGGCCGATGCGAAATACCTTGTTTGCCAGTTTACCAAGACCCGCACC
Organism: Rhodospirillales bacterium; assembly: GCA_018666775.1. Lineage (NCBI taxonomy): Bacteria > Pseudomonadati > Pseudomonadota > Alphaproteobacteria > Rhodospirillales > Rhodospirillales bacterium. The sequence continues at coordinate 88,982 of JABIXC010000011.1, forward strand.
CAGAGACAGATCAAATCGATCCAGAATAATGCCTCGAAGTGCATCGGCACTGGCGCCCTCTGGCACCATCACTGCCGTGAGCGCACTGGAATAAAGGGCTTCATCCAGACAGGCGTTTTCCAGCCCCCAGGCGGCAACCGCTTTCCGCGTCGCTTCGCCAAAACGGGTATGGCGGGCAAACACATTGTCCAGCCCTTCTTCTTCGAACATCACAAGGGATTCTTCCAACCCGAAAAACAAGTTGGTGGCTGGCGTATAGGGGAAAAATCCCGTTTCATTCAGTTTCAACATTGGGGCCCAATCCCAATAGGCCCGGGGCAAGGATGCCGATTTGGATGCCTCCAATGCCTTGTCACTGATGGCGACAAACCCAAGACCAGCCGGCAACATCAGGCCTTTTTGAGAGGATGCCACGGTGACATCAACCCCCCAATCATCGTGGCAGTATTCCATGGAGCCAAGCGATGACACCGCATCAACCATCAAAAGGGCGGGATGATCCGCACTATCCATGGCTTTGCGAATATCGGAAATCGACGAAGTAATGCCATTGGAGGTTTCGTTATGGACAGCGCAGACCGCCTTGATGGCATGATCGGTATCGGCGGAAAGCTTTTCTGCCACCACTGCCGGATCAACCCCATGGCGCCAATCGCCCGGAACAAAATCCACATCAAGGCCAAAATTACGCGCAACCTCGCACCACAATACCGCGAACTGACCGGATTCAAACATCAATACCTTGTCGCCCGGCGACAAGGTATTAACCAGCGCCGCTTCCCAGCACCCGGTACCGGAAGACGGAAAAATCATCACAGGGCTGGAGGTTTTAAAAACCGGCTTCAAACCAGACAACACCCGAAGACCCAGTTCTGCAAATTCTGGTCCACGATGATCAATGTTGGCGCGATCCATGGCCCGTAACACACGTTCCGGAATATTGGTGGGTCCTGGGATTTGCAGAAAATGTCGGCCTCTATTTACGCTCATGATATGTCCCTGTTTCTTAAATTGCTCAATTATGGGCGAGATTATGATGCCCCGCTTGCCTGCCTGCAACCCTATTACAATTTTGTGTTACCCTAGGCAAATCAGAGGCTTGGGTTAGGGGAACAAATATATGGTTATTCGCACGACACCGGATGGAACCGTTTTGCAAGATGGGGGTGCGGACGATTGCGCCATTCAGCTCTATTACGAATGGCGATCCACTTCTACGCGGCGCGTTCGCATGGTGCTGCATGAAAAGGGCCTCGATTGGATCGGGCTGCACCTTCAAAAGGGGGTCGATGCAGAAGGCTATGCCCCCTGGTACACAGCGCTTAACCCACTGGGGGTCGTGCCCACATTGATCCACAATGGAAAAGCCGTCATCGAATCCAATGTCATCAATGAATATCTGGAAGATACCTTTCCTCAAGTGCCACTTCGCCCCGATGATCCGTTTGAAAAGGCCCGCATGCGGGTGTGGCTAATCCGGTCCGAAAACGAAGCCCATGATGCCATCAACCCCATTTCCGAAAAGGTTCGCGCGGTCCGAAAAAAGCAATTCACCAAAGAACAATTGCTGAAACAACTGCGCGCCTGCCCCCATCCGGGACGCCGCGCCTTAAAGATTGGCCGGCTGCTAGATGGCATTCCTGATTCTATCATCGAAACATCCCACCAACGCATTGCCTGGCTGTTGGCAGAAATGGAAAAATCCCTGAGCGATGGCCCATGGCTGGCCGGGTCCAGCTATTCGCTGGCCGACATTGCCATGGCCCCGTTCATGGAACGCTTCGTTGCCAATGACATTGCCGAAGTGGCAGAACTGGATACCCGATTGCCCCTCAGCGCCAATTGGTGGGAAAGGATTCAAGCAAAGCCATCCTATCAATATGTCATGGCCATGAAGAGCCCGGAAGAATCTGACCCGTTCAAGGATATGGCGATTTAGCGGGCGTTCTGGCGAACTGCTGGGCCAGTGCTTATCCCCCCGGCTCAAACCAAAATAACATGACAATCCAGCCATAATAGACGCGGCTGATTTTTCAACCACGCCCCTCCTCAAACGCCCCTGATTTCAACGTTTTTAACGCCTTCTGCCGGATATCTGAACTGGAAAACGGGCGCTAACGATTATGAAACGTTTTATGGTTAATACAGGGCCTGTGATTCCTTTAAAACCAGGGAATTAGGAGCATTTAATGGGTGGAGACCAAAACGATGCAGAAAAGGCCTTAAAGAAGGCCGAGGAGAAGGCTGCCCTTCTTGAAACCACCCTTGGCACCATGGCCCAGGGCGTGGCGGTCTACGATTCCGATTTCCGGATTATCAGTTTCAACGATCAAATTCAGAAAATACTAGATCTTCCGCCGGGTTTTTTGCGCGTAGGGCTCTCTTTAGAAGACATCATACGATACCGCACTGAACGGGGCGAATATGGTGCGCCCACAAGCGAAAAACCCATCGAAGAAATTGTTCAGGAACGATTTTCCCGTGGCAAATCCATGGATGAATTTATTGCAGAACGCACCCTTCCCAACGGCACTACCTGTGTCCACCACCGTCGCCCCATGCCAGGTGGTGGGTGTGTGGTCACCTACACCGACATCACAGACCGCAAAGCCGCCGAGCACCAGGTGGCCGAAAAATCGCACGTTCTTGAAGCCACCTTTGACAACATGGTTCAAGGCATTGCTGTATACGATAAAAATCACGTTTTGGGCGCAACCAACCCCCAATATTCCGACATTTTGGGACTACCATCAAACTTCGTCTTCGTTGGCATGGACCGCTCCGATATTCTGCGCTATCGGGCTGAATTTGGACATTATGGTGATGGTGACATTGATGCTCTGATCAATGAACAGCTGGCGACTACTGGGGAACAGGAAAGTAGTGAACGCACCCTCCCCGACGGTCGGTCCTATTTATACGAACGTGTGCCAACGCCCGATGGTGGCTATATATCAACGGTAACGGACATCACCGAGCGCAAAGCTACCGAGCATCAGGTGGCCGAAAAATCGCGCATCCTTGAAGCCACCTTTGACAATATGGCTCAGGGTATTGCCGTCTTTGATAGCGCCCATACCCTAGTGGCATTCAATGCGCAGTATGGTGAAATTCTGGGATTGCCATCAGATTATTTGCAGGTTGGCTTCAGCCGCAGGGAAATTTTGCAGTTTAGAGCGCAACAATTTCATCACGACGGACTTGATGGGGATACATTAATCGAAAAAAAGATCGCCGGTGCCATGGAACCGGAAAGCAGCGATCGTGTTCTGCCCAATGGCAATACTTATTCGTATCACCGCATCCCCACCCCCGATGGTGGCTACATCGCAACCGTGACCGATACCACGGAGCGCACAAACATGGAGCGTGAACAGCAAGAAAGTGATCGAAAATTTAGGGCCGCCTTTAACAATGCTGGCGTTGGCATCTCCATCAGAAGCAACAATGGAAAAACCCGGGAACACAACGATACCTTAAGCAAAATGCTGGGCTATACCGAAGAAGAGCTTCAATCCATTCGTCTGACAGAACTTGCCCACCCCGATGATGATCCGAATATAACGTCGCTCCGGATGCGCACACCCCAAGAAACCAATGACGGTGTCATTGAGCGCCGCTTCATCCGTAAAGATGGCCATATCATTTGGTGCATCATCACCTACAAGGTCGTATTTGATGAACAGGGCGTGCCCCTTTACACCATCGCCATGTACCAAGACATCACAGAGCGCAAGATAAACGAGGAAGGCATTCAGGCAGCAAAGGAAGAAGCCGAATTTGCAAACCGTTCCAAATCAGAATTTCTGGCCAATATGAGCCATGAACTGCGTACTCCCCTGAACGCGGTTATCGGTTTTTCCGAAGTGATCATCAAAGAAAGTTTCGGACCTATTGGTAACCAAAAATATAAGGGATATATCGAAGATATTCATTCATCGGGCCAGCATCTACTGGGTCTGATCACAGACATCCTTGACCTGTCAAAGGTCGAGGCCGGAAAAACCAAACTTCATGAAGAAGATATTGATCCGGTAGACATTGCCCGTGCATGCCTCAGCATGGTCAGAAGTCAGGCCCGAAATAATGCAATAGATTTGGTGCTGGACATTCCCGACCAGTTGCCCTGGCTGTTTGGGGACCAATTGGTGCTCAAACAAATTGTGCTGAACCTGTTAACCAACGCGATTAAATTCAGCAACGAAGGGGGCACCGTCACCCTTAAGGGGTGGAGCCAGACCAAAAGCGGCTTTGTCTTTCAGGTCATTGACACCGGCATCGGAGTCGCTTTGGAAGACATTCCGAAAATCATGCAGCCCTTTATCCAGATTGAAAGTGCCATGAGCCGAAAACATCAGGGAACCGGGCTTGGGCTTCCGCTGGTCAAACGGATGGTCGAACTTCATGGCGGCTCCATTGATATCCAAAGTGAACTGAACATCGGCACCACGGTAACGGTCCGACTTCCAGCAGAACGAATCAGGCAAAACCCAACACAATCATCCTCCAAAAAGGCACTGACGCAGTAGCGGACACTTACAAAATATTAACTATATATAAATATGCAAATAGTAATGATTCTTAACCTTTGTTACAGTGCCTGAGAAACCGTTGTTAACGGTATAAATTTAAAATTAGGTCTGGGATACCCATCCGTTGGGCGAAAAAGAACAAGGCAACAGTTTCACCTTATTCTGGCGTTATGTCGCCGGGGTCGTCATCGTGTGGTCGATCATCATTGGCGGTTCACTGGTCAGCAATATCCAGTTGCTGGACGAGCAAACCATGGCCTTGGCACGCAAAGAGGCGATTGCCAATTTCAACAAGGATCAGGGATTTCGGTTATGGGGCACAAAGCACGGGGGCGTCTATGTCCCTGTCACCGAAGAAACGCCCCCCAGCCCGTATCTAAGCCACATTCCAGAACGTGATATCGAAACACCGTTGGGTCGAAAACTGACATTGATGAACCCTGCTTATATGGTTCGCCAATTGATGGATGATCACGCCAATCTTTATGGCGTGCGGGGAAAAATAACCGGCCTGACCGTGCTGCGCCCGGGCAATGCCCCTGATGCCTGGGAAAGGATAGCCTTGGTAAAGCTGAAATCGGGCGTCAAGGAAGTCAGCGCCATATCCAAAATTGATGGGGAGACCTATTACCGATTAATGCGCCCCATGTATATGAAGCCTGGATGTGAAAAATGTCATGGCCATTTGGGATTCAAGCTTGGTGATTTTCGAGGTGGCGTCGGCGTTTCTGTCCGTCTTACACCGTATCTTGCCGCGCATGCCCAGACGATGGATGCCTTTACCACGACCCATGGTGCAATATGGATTCTGGGCTTGGCCGGAATTGGTTTTGGTGCCCGACAAATCCGGGGGCGAGTTACTGAACGCGACAGGGCCACAGCCGAGGCCCAAGCATCACAGGATCGAATGGCGAGGATGCTCGACATCGCAACCCAGGCGGTAATTTCAATCGACAAACAGCAAAATATTCACCTGTTTAACAAAGGCGCTGAACGCATCTTTGGATACACCGCTGGCGAGATCATAGGCCAATCGATCGATGTGCTTTTGCCGGAACGATTCCGCAAAGATCATTTTTCCCAAATTAAAAGGTTTTCGGAATCTGGCGAAAGCAGCCGACTGATGAATGAACGCCGCGAGGTTTATGGGCGCAAAAAGGATGGCACAGAATTCCCTGCCGAAGCATCCATCTCTGCACTGAGTGACCGTGGTGAGAACATCTTGACTGTTATCTTGAATGACATCACCGCACGTAAAAAAACGGAACAGGAAATCGCCGAAAAATCATACCAACTGGAAGCCACCTTTGAAAACATGTCTCAAGGCATTGCCGTTTATGATGCCAACAACATATTGGTCGCGTTCAATCCTCAATACGGAGAAATTGTTGGCATGCCTGAGGGATTTTTGCGCCCCGGGTTAGCCCGCGCAGATGTTATTCGTTTGAGGGCAAAACAGCGCAATTATTCAAAAGATGAAACCGAAGCTGTGGTAGAGAAAAAGATTTCCTCGTCTAAAACCATAGAAAGCAGCGAACGGACAAGCCCATTTGGCAGAGAGTATTTATACGAACGCACCCCAACACCCGATGGCGGCTATATCACCACGGTGACGGATATTGCTGAGCGACGCGAAGCGGAAAAACAGTTGCAACAATCACAGAAGATGGAAGCGGTCGGGCAATTGACCGGCGGGGTGGCCCATGATTTCAACAATCTTTTGGCCATCTGCATTGGCAACGTTGAACTGGCTTCAGAAACAGCCAAAAATGGCGGTGATGTCCAGCCCTACCTTGATACCGTTTTACGAGCCAGCGAACGAGGGGCAGCACTGACCAATCAACTGCTGGCATTTTCCCGCAAGCAAACATTGATGCCAAAGGTGATCAATGTCAGGGAACTGTTGGCCCACATGTCAGGACTGTTGCGCAGTGCCATTGGAGAGACCATTGAAATCACGATGTCCGGCGATGATGACCTCTGGTCCTGCAAAGTAGATCCGGCCCTTTTGGAAAATGCTATTCTGAACCTTGCCATCAATGCCCGCGATGCCATGAATGATGGCGGCGCGCTGACCATACAAACCACCAACACCGACCTTAAAGAGTCTGCTGTTGCCGCTGATGCCATGGTGTCACCTGGCGAATATGTGATGATCGCCATAAGCGACACCGGAACCGGCATACCGGAAGATGTGATCAACCATGTGTTTGATCCATTTTTCACCACCAAAGAGATCGGCCAGGGCAGCGGTCTCGGCCTATCCATGGTCTATGGCTTCGTCAAACAATCGGGTGGTCAGGTAACCGCCTTTAGTGAAGAAGGGTCAATTGGAACCACCATCACGCTGTATCTACCCCGCTCAGATCAGATGGAACAAACCCCGGGCCCATCAAACCAAGAGACTTCACCAAAGGCTTGTGGCGAGACTATTTTAGTGGTCGAAGATGATGCAGATGTCCGTGCGTTGTCCGTGTCACTGTTACGCAGTTATGGCTACACCGTTCTGGAGGCAGCAGATGGCAAAGCCGCCATCGGGGCGTTGGAAGCAGCCACCAATATCGACCTGTTGTTTACCGATGTTGTCTTACCCGGTGGGATGAGCGGGCCGGAAATTGCAGCAGCGGCGCGCAAACACACCCCTGAAATTGCGGTGCTCTATACATCCGGATATACCAACCTTGCCAATGTCGACCAAAGCGTCTTTGGGGAAGACATCGAGCTGCTTCAAAAACCATACCGCAAAGCAGAACTTGCACAAAAAGTGCGCCTCGTTCTTGACCAAAGGAAAGCATAAATGAATGCCAATCAATATGGAATATCGGGGCATTTCACCAAATGGGCAGTCTTGGCTTTTATATTTTTTGTTGGCACAACTTTTTACGGACACCCTGCCAGGGCAGCGGGAAAGCCTGAAAAAGTGACTGTTGCCATGTCTCTGACCCCCCTTTCGGCCCCGGTGATCATTGCAAAAAATCGGGGGTATTTTAAAAAGAATGGCCTTGATGTCACCATCAAGGATTTTGTCGGTGGGCACCGCACGATCAAGGCCATATTTCAGGGCAAGGCTGATATTGCCACATCGTCTGAGGCTGTGGTCATGTTTAACAGCTTCAAGCGCACCGATTTTGCAATCCTTTGCACCTTTGTCACCTCTGACAATGATGTGAAAATTATCGCGCGAAAAAATTCAGGCATTCGGACGGTGCAAGATTTAGTCGGCCACCGGGTCGGCACCATCACCGGGGCATCCGCCCAGTTCTTTCTTGATGAAACCCTTTTACTGGCAGGCATCGACAACGCCAAAGTCACTGTGGTCCACGTTAGTCCGGAAAAAATGGCGTCAGCACTGGCCAAAGGCGACATTGATGCCAGCGTTGTGTGGGAACCCCTGGCGTATCGGGCAAAACAAAAACTGGGAACCGCGGCCATAGAAGTGCCCCATAACAAAATATATACAGAAACGTTTAACGCGGTAATCCTGAGGGACTATGCAAAAAAGAACCCGGGGCTTTTAATAAAGTTTACCCGCGCCATGGTCCAGGCAACCCGGTTTATCCGGGACCAGCCCGAACAATCTCAACGCATTGTTGCTACACGAATCAAAAAGGATTTACCATTCATCAATGCTGTATGGCAGGATTTTAAATTCGGCATCGGCCTTCATCAATGGCTTCTGACAACATTGGAAAAAGAAGCAAGGTGGGCCATGGGACGCCAACTGATTTTAGCGAAAAAAGCCCCAAACTACCTTAATTTTTTATACCTTGATGCCCTTAAACAGGTAAGCCCAAAGACGGTAACCGTTTTTTATTAAACGGCTGATGGCACGGCTGAAACAAACAGGAAAAACTTTGTGGCCAATATCCGGATAAAGAACCTGACCCTTGCCATGATCATGGCCTTAACGCTGATCACAGGCTGGATGATCATGGGTTTGTGGTCTGCCTATCATGACCATCGTCATGCAATGGGCCATGAACGTTTCGCCTCCGCCATCGTAACCGCGGCGTTTCGACTGACCTCTTTAACCGGGGATTACATGATCTACCATCAACCTCGGGCACGGGACCAATGGCGTTCGACCCACCGATCTTTAGGGGAATTGCTACAAAATAAGGATTTTGGTCATATCGACATAAATCCAGAAATAATTCAAATTCATCACAGCCATGAAACGGCTGGGCGCCTGTTTGCGCGTCTGTCCAGGGATTCAGCTCAAAATCAGAATGGTGTTTTTTCCACGGTTCTTGAAAAAAGATTATTCGACACCCTGCTGACCGTGAATCAGGAAATGGTTTCCAACGCATCCCTTGTTGAAACCCGAAACCGACAAACCATCGAGGGTGCAAACGACCGAATAAAAAAACTGGTCATGGGCATCCTTTTGGTTTTTGGGGCCATCATTGCTGTCATCTCACTCATCTTGATGCGACGCGTTGTCTCGCCGCTTCGAACCCTTGTCAATGGCATTGAATATTTTGGGGGGGGTGAATTAGACCATCGCCTGAAAATCCTGCGCCACGATGAAATTGGAGACGTGGCTACCGCCTTCAATTCAATGGCAGACCGTCTTCAGGAAAGTCTGGTTTCCCGGGATGAAATGGCCAAAGAAGTGATCGAGCGCAAACGCGCCCAACAGCAAATGGCAGAAAAATCAACCCTGCTTGAATCCACAATTAATTCAATGGCCCAAGGCTGCATCGTTTACGATTCAAGTTTGAGGGTGGCTGCCTTCAATGCCCAATATGAAGAGATGTTTGATTTCCCCCCGGGTTTTCTACACCCGGGCTTGCATTTGGAAGATATCATCCGGCACCGTCGTTCACGCCCTGTTGAAAGATCTGGAAACATTGAAATTGAAATAAAACAACGCCTGGAACGGGTCACCAAAAGAGGTGAACGCAACGAAGAGCGCAATCTTCCCAATGGGACAACCTATATTTATCACCGCATGCCCATGGCAGACGGTGGCTTTATCACAACCTACACCGATATCACCGAGCGCAAAAAGGCGGCCCGACACGCGCTTGAGCAATCCCTTATCCTCCGGACAACCTTTGAAAATATGGATCAAGGCATTTCGGTTTATGATGCCCAACACACGTTATTGGCAGCCAATGCCCTGCATGGTGAAATTTTAGGTCTGCCTCCAGGCTTCGTTAAAATCGGGATGAACCGTTCAGATATCATTCGCCACCGGGCAGAACAGGGCCATTACGGTGAATGCGATATCGAAGCTGTGATTGCCGAAAAAATGGCTATGGCCAACAAAGGTGCCTCCGGCGAACACATGTCTCCCAATGGTCGGTTCTATGCCCATGAACATATTCCCACCCCCGATGGCGGCTATATATCAACGGCACGCGACATTACCGACCGACGTCTGGCAGAAAAGAAATTACAACAGGCCCAGAAAATGGAAGCTGTTGGACAGTTGACCGGAGGGATTGCCCATGACTTTAACAATCTCTTGGCCATCAGCATGGGAAACCTTGAACTGGCCAAGGCAGACGCCCAACACAGTGGCCACATAGAACCATTTCTTGGAACTGCCATCCATGCCAATGAACGCGGGGCCGAACTTACCAATCAATTGCTCGCGTTTTCACGTCAACAGACGCTGATGCCAAAGATCATTAATGCTGGCACCCTGCTGAATGACATGACCAGTCTGTTGCGCAGTTCATTGGGAGAAACCATCAAGATAGAATTCACCCAAGAGGAAAGCCTCTGGCTCTGCAAAGTTGACCCCCATCAGTTGGAAAGTGCCATTCTAAACCTTGCCATCAATGCCCGCGATGCCATGCCCGATGGTGGCGTGCTCACCATACAAACCACCAACTGCCAAGACATCAGAGACGATGAGGCAACCGGAGCAGTATCCGGTGATTATGTCATGGTCAGCGTCACCGATACCGGGTGCGGCATGTCACAACATTCGATCGACCATGCTTTCGATCCATTTTTCACCACCAAAAAGGTGGGTGAAGGTAGCGGTCTTGGCCTTTCTATGGTCTATGGCTTCGTCACACAATCAGGGGGCCATGTCACCGTTGACAGCGCCGCCGGGAAAGGAACAACCGTCAAGCTCTTCCTACCCCGTTCCACATCAGCAGAATATAAAACCAGCAAAGGGCATGATGAAGAAATTCCACGGGCCTTGGGCGAGACCATTTTGGTGGTCGAGGATGACCCTGACCTCCGCACCCTGTCAGAGACGTTGCTAACCGGCCTTGGCTACACTGTATTCGGAGCCGAGGACGGAAAAAGCGCCATTGAGCTGTTTGAGAAAATGTCCAAGATTGATCTTTTGTTTACGGATGTGGTCTTGCCCGGTGGAACCAACGGGCCGGAAATAGCCGCCGAAATCAAGAAGCGCAAACCCACGATCAAGGTGCTCTACACTTCGGGATACACCGATTTAGCAAATATCGATCAAAGCACATTCAAGGAAGGGGTTGATCTGTTGCAAAAACCCTACCGCAAGGCAGCACTTGCCAAAATGGTGCGCCAAGTCCTGGAACAGGCATAATCATAGGTTTTGGCGTGATCGGGTGAACGTGTTATATCTGTCCACTATACTTGCTAACCCATCTCCACACACCACCCGGGGAACCATCCGATGACCTTCAAGCCCAGCCCACGCAATCGTCAAGCCGCCAAGGCCATGGAACCGGCGATTGATCCCGCTGGCTGGACCGCAGAAGACCTTGGGGCCAATGATGACTGGGTTTATGAACTCTCTGATGTAGAAATCAATGAGGTGCGCGAAGCGGTCTCGGCCGTGGAACGCCGGGGCATGGATATTCTTGACATCAGGGCCGAAGATTTCCCCCTTCCCCATTTTGACAAGGGATTGGCTGAACTGCGCGATGAACTGCATGAGGGCCGGGGGTTTAACCTGATCCGTGGCATTCCCATTGCCGACTTCACCAAAGCCCAGGCCGGGATCGCATTTTGGGGTATTGGCACCCGGTTCGGCCGCATGCTGTCGCAAAATGCAAAGGGGCATATGCTGGGACATGTAAAAGATTTTGGGGCCGATTATGAAAAAATCAACATCCGGGGCTATCAAACCAGCGCTGAAATGAATTTCCACAGTGACCAATGTGATTATGTCGCCCTGATGTGCATTCACCCGGCGAAACAAGGCGGTGCAAGCCGCATCGCAAGCTCGGTGACGCTTTATAATGAAATGCTAAAAACCCACCCCGAACTGGTGAAGGAACTGGTCGAGGAATTTTATCTTACCAAACATGGTGAAACCCGGCCCGGCGAAGCGCCTTGGTACAAGACACCGGTATTCTCTTTTCAGGACGGGTATCTTACGGTTCGCGGGATCGGAATACGCATCACAAAGGCTCAAGGCTTGCCCGGTGTGCCGCCTTTCACAGAAGCACAAAAAGCCGCCATCAAGCTATTCCGCGAAACGGCAAGAAAAATTTATTTCGATATGGATTTCCGCCCCGGCGACATCCAGATTGTGCACAACCATGTGATGTTGCACACCCGGACAGCCTTTGAAGACTGGCCGGAACCGGAACGCAAACGCCACCTGATGCGTTTGTGGATCACGCCCGAAGAAGGCGATGGCCGCCCGGTGATCCCCGGGTATCGCGAAAACTTTCAAGACATCGGGGTTGAGGGGACAGTGCAGTCCGCCCCGGTGGACGATCTGGAACCTGTCTAGCGCGCAGCCGTAACCATGATCTCAACCAACGTGCCAGGCGTCAGGGTAACCCCAACGGCGACACGGGTTGGCAAATGATCCCGGTCAACCCACGCCATCCAGGCATCATTCATTTCTGCTTTGCGGCTGATATCTGCCAGATAGACGGTCGCACTTAATATCCGTGATTTATCACTGCCCGCATCAGCGAGCACCCCGTCAATTCGGGCCAGAACCTGTTCGGTTTGTTCCTTCATGGGTAAGGTTTTATCATTGGCAACCATGCCAGAGAGAAAAATCAAATCGCCATGAATTGTGGCGCGGCAATTCCATTCACCCGGTTGAATTCTTTCAATATCCATAAGCCAGCTTCTCCCTGAATTTAAAGCTTGAACGATGGGTCAAGCCGTTCGGCAAGACGCAGATACGCCAACCAATCGGCTTGTCCCAAAGGCCTTTTGGCGGCACGTTTTTGGAACTGTGCATAGGTATGTTCGCAAACTTCTTTGGAAATATGGCGAATTTCTGCCCCCGTGGACATCAACTTGACCTGAACTTGGCAGGCTTCCACCAGACGCTGCATGTAGTAAAACCCTTCATAAATGCTGGTCCCAACGCTCAACAGTCCGTGGTTCCACATGATCATGCAGGTTTTTTCGCCCAATTCGTTGGCAATGCGCGGGCCTTCCAGCGCCTCCTCTGCCAATCCTTCGAATTCGTGATAGCCGACCTTGCCGTACAGCGCCACAGATTCCTGATTGGTATAAATCAACCCGTTTTGCATGGCAGACACCACCACCCCATCGGCTTCGTGCAGATGGAAGGAACAGTGAAGATGCGGGTTTGCTTTTAAAATGGCGCCATGAAAGCTCAACCCTGCAGGGCCCGGTGGCATTTCAGATTCTGTGTAAACATTGCCTTCAAAATCAACTTTGAGAAAATCCGATGCCGTAATTTCGCTCCACATCAACCCAACAGGGTTCATCAGAAACTTTTCAGGCTCGTCTGGCACCCGGGCCGTCAGGTGGTTGCGAATTGAATTGTTCCAGCCAAAATTCTGGGCGACCCGGCACCCGGCAGCCAATGCAACGCGGGTTTCCCACTCTGCTTCACTGACTTGGCCGCGCAAAGAATTGCGTGGGCGGTCTTCGTTTTGTATTTCTGCCATCGTGTTCCCCTCCATGAAAAAATTTTGCTTTAAAGCTTTCTACGTTCCGGTAGCCGTTCCACAAAATGGTTCCAGGCTTTGTCTTGAGATCGCTGTTTCAAAATTTGCGGTGTAATTTTTTCTGATTCTTCCAGGCTCAAATAATTGACCTGCCCCATCTGTCTGGCCACCAGATTGGTCCAGCATGCCTCTTCCAGAAAAATGGTCAGGATCAATGCTTCGTGGAGATCCTTGCCGACAACAATCACCCCATGGCCCTGTTGAAGAATGGCCCTGTTGCCCTTCAGCTGCGCAGCCATATCCCGGGCACGGCTTTCTGATTTGGTCTGTCCGGGAACCGTATAGCGGGCAATTTTTCCATGAAACGGGGCACCATAATGATGGGCCGGCACAAATTCCTCTGAAGTGGCGCTAAAGGCGGTGACATGGGGTGGATGGCAATGGATGATGGCGCCCACGTCCGGGCAAACCTCATAAATCGCCGGATGGGCTTTCCAATTGGGGGAACCCTCCTTGATCACACTGGTCACCAGATTGTCCGTGGTCACCAGATTTGGGCTGGTGACGGGAATTGCCATCATTTTTTCATCATCCAACCGGACACTGACATTAAATGCCTGCTGCGCGACCCCAACATGTTCCAAAATGCGGCACGCATGGACGAAATCACGTTTCAAATCATCAAAATCGATTTCCAACGGCGGCGAAATAAATTCAATAGTATCAGACATATCAGCTGCCCTTTTGTTGTTAAATGCACCCCACTAAACGGGCAAGCATGTGCTGTATTTTATACCAAACTTATTCTGCCGCCGTTTGTTCGCCTAGAACCCGCTTGCAGAAACTGGGACCATCTTCATGCTCTTCGATGTGGATTGATGTGCAAATGAAATCAGAAAAATTTGTGTTTTTCGGATCGCGTATCTGGCCCGGGGCGGCGTCCCCTGCCTCCATCGCTTCGATTGCACTTAACAGCCGTCTGGTAACAGCCGCAATCACGATGTCGGTCGACCCAAGATGCTCTGTTGTGCGATCCCTGGTCTCACCCTGGGTCTCAATGGCAAAGGCATCTTGTGCCGGGAAATAATCCCCCATCCCCGTAAAACTCTCATCGCGTTTCTGCACATCTCTGTCTTGGAGATAGCGATTTTCTGGCCGTCGCACATGTCGGTTGTCCTGGGCGACGTTGTCTGCGCGAAAATCCCCCAAGACCTTCTTGTCCAATGGTTCTGAGCGCCGATAGAAAAATTCAAAGCCGGTATGGCTGTAATCATCTATGGGCACATACCAGCGTCCCTGATACCCGGCCTCACCCGTAGACGTGGACGGGGTGGCCCCACAGGGATAAACGTAATTGTTAACACGCAAATATCTGCGGCCATCATCAGACCTGTGTAGCGCATAAATGCGCGTGCCATAACTGGCATCTTCGGTGCTGATATCCGGTGGTGCAGTCCCCCTGAGGGCGCGGATATCATTGCCAGACCGAATGCTGCGCGACCCAGGGGGTTTGCGGTGCAAATACGTTGTGTGCACCGGGTCAAGGACACTTTCCAGACCCTGCAGCCAGTTGCAATTCTGGATCACACGATACGCAAGACGGTTTGGCTCTGGCGCCATCAGGAATTCGAAATCGGGAATCAACGGCGGCTCACCTTCGCCCATATAGGTCCAGATGGCCCCGCCTTTTTCCTGCACCGGATACGCCGGGTGCTTGATTTTATCGCAGAATTTTCGGCCCGGGGGCTCCGCCGGTTGATCAATGCAATTGCCGTTTTTATCAAACAACCAACCATGGTAGAGGCAACGAATGCCGCCGTCTTCGACCCGGCCATAGGAAAGGTCTGTGCCCCGGTGCGGGCAATGTTTGCCGATCAGGCCCAGTTCATCGTTGGGATCACGGAATAACACCAGATCTTCACTCATGATGCGGATGGGAATTGGATCGCCCCCGATGGGCATTTCTTCCGATGCCGCAATGGGCTGCCAATAAGACCGCAGAAACCGGCCACCCGGGGTTCCGGGGCCAGTTTGGGTGAGTAAATCGCTTTTTTCTTTCGACAACATAGTGACACTCCCCTGATTTTTATTTCAGCTATTGGCTCCGCCGAATTATCATTAGAGGACATAGTAATCGGTTGGGCCAAAGAGTCCAAGCATCCATGGCGAGGCCTTTAAACCTGCGGCTCACTGTTTAAGAGGCTCATGAGGTGCGAGGGATCAGGGACTTGGGTGGAAACTTTAGGGCAAACTATGGAAAAACCTGTTGGAAAATCCAGAGGTTATGTCTCAGTGGGGCTGGGGAGTTGTGCGAAAGAACTCCGCATGGGCACCTGTTTCGTCGATCGAATAGAGGGGTTGAAAACCACGCTCAAAGTCATTCAAAGACAATACCCACTTCGACCGGTTATCCAGCACATATTCACGATTTGATTTTGTGGTGGCCAGAAGCACGGCATGGGCGACTTTTTGGCCCCTCACGGTGACATAGCCAATCAGAATGCGCAGCTTACTTGCCGGCCAACCATCAATGTGGAGCGCCGCCGCCTTTGCCAATGCAAAATCTTCGCAATCGCCCCCTTCCTTGATCGTCGTTGCCAGCGGCTCCCAGTAATCCCTACGGTGCCAATGATCCCAATCGCTGCGATAGACAACTGTGCGGTTAACGGTCCAGTTTATCAATTCAAGGAGATCGACCTCGGACTTCGCATCCTTTTTTTCCTGCAAAACTTCCCTATACCAGTTAACGACGACGCTGTCCTTTGCATCGAGTGCTTTTTGAAGCTGTCCGCTCGACACACGCGCCCAATTCTGCATCCGCTTTGTAATCTGGGGCATTGAGACATGAATCGTAGAATAATGGGGCTGCTCTGCTGCAAAAACAGAAGACGGCGCATGAAATGCGAAAATGCAAAATACCGGTATCAGAAAATTTCGCCTGATCGCATGCCACAACTTTATCGAAATCATTTCACGCCCCCCAAAAAAACCTGTCAGGCACCCTCATCCTACTGCTGTGGTGCAGCCTTCGTCATAGCGGGTGCGCTGCCATCGGTGGCAATCGTTTCGGTTATGGCCGTCTTGTTATCAGTTTTCAGCTCATCACCGACGGTGACTTTGGTGTTGCCGGCTTCCACGGCCCATACCTTGGTTACAGAATCCAGGGTTTTCATATAGAGCGTCGTCGCCTCACCCTTGTTGAGCTTGAAATTCATGGAGAATTCACACGCCCGGTAAAACAGTTCGCGCGACATCAGAACGGCCGGGGTACGGCCCGACATTTCCAGCTCGCTGCTGCTTTCTTCTTCGCCCGCCTTTTCATTACCACCAAATGAAATTGAAAGCCCAACCGAGCCCGATTCGGCTTGGTCAAATGCGGCGTCGGGCGGCGGTTGAGAACAGGTGATCGATCGGGTGCCATCATTACGGACGAAAACATGGGACAGGCCCGCCGTAGATGAAATAGCGGTATTCTCCTTCACATCCGTAACGATGGGTGTCGGCGAATACAATTTCGCACAGGATGCAAGCAACAGTGCCGCTACCATCACGCCTGCGCTGGCCCCAAGCTTTCTAATACAATTCATTCGCCCCTCCCCCTTAATCTTTTACAACGCTCTACCACAACACCTTCACCGGAAGCTGGCGAATTTGCAGCATTCACGCTTATTGTCATTAGAGAAAGATTACTAGAGAGTGATCGCAATAACAACGTCTCATAAAATCAGGGAACAGGGGTGCAACCATGCCAAACCGATCGCTCACGCGCATTGCAGTTTTATTTTGTGGGTTTGTATTTTTTTCGACTGCCCCCTTCCCGTCCTGCGCGGCTTCCAAAGGGGTTAGCTTTGATGAATACAAGGGGACGAACCTTAGATACTGCAAGAAGCTGGGCATCAAGCACATAAAAAGGGTCAAGAAATGTATCGGGCCTGGCAAGATCGGTGCCGGTGTAAAAGGCAAGGCAAGCATCATCACGTATCTCCATGGAAAGACGGGAGAGGTGGGGGCCACGCTTGAAGCCAAGCAAGTCATAAAAATAAATTTCTTCGGCAAAAAAGTTAAATTTGGCCTTTCCTGTCAATTAAGCAAAGGCGGCAAGTCGGAGTGGAAAAAGCTTTTCGGATACAGTTTTTCGACGCCATCGGTTCCCGCCATCAGTTCCAACACTATCTTGGCGGCGATCGTGTCCCGGGGTGCGGCCGCTGCGGCGGGCAAGGGGGCAGCAGCAAACGTTTCCAAATCTGGCGATATGCAGTCCACGGCAAGCGGCTTTGCGGGAACCGCAACGGGCAAGGAAATCAAGGGCCTGATGAAGGCATCGGGATGTTCACTGGTTCCCAACGTCAACATATTCAAGGGAATCAAAAGCATCTCTCTGTTAAAGGCAGGCGTTGAGTTTTCGGTTAAAGTCTACGACTGGAAAGTGAACCCAAAAAAGAAAACCGCCTCCGCCCGGCTGAAAATCTCTGCCCGGGCCATTGCCAAGGTCGGCGGCGCAAAATTCAAGATCGCCAAAAAGAAATTCCATCTTCCCGGAAAAAAATTCAAACAAAAAATCGGCGATATCGTCAAATTGAAAATATCAAACTAACCGATAACGCCGGCAACATTCATCAGTGGAAATGGCCGGGATATCAGCCAAAGCCCAATCCAGCGCGCTTAGCCCTTTTTAGGCGGTTGCGGCCGGGAAAAGACGAGCGCATTGTCTGTTGAAGCGCTCGCATCAAAGGTATAGCCATCGGCATTAAAATCTTTCAAGCCATCCGCCCGATCCACACGGTTTTCCATGATCCAGCGTGCCATGGCACCGCGGGCACGTTTGACGTAATGCATGAGGGCGCGAGCCTTACCATCCTTCACGTTCAGGAACTTTGCAACAATCACCCTCTGTCCAAGCACTTTTGCATCCACGGCCTTGAAATATTCGTTTGAAGCAAGATTAACCACGCTTGTATCGCCATGATCGGCAAGATCCTCATTCAATTGATCGGCAATACGTGTGCCCCAGAAATCATAGAGGGATTTTCCGCGACCATTGGTCAATTTGCTCCCCATCTCAAGGCGATACGGCTGGATCGCATCCATGGGGCGCAAAACACCATAAAGGCCTGAGAGGATGCGCAAATGATCCTGCGCATAAGAGAGCGTGTCCTCAGAAAGGCTATCAGCCTCCAGCCCCCAATAGACATCGCCATCAAAGGCAAGCCCGGCAGGCTTGGCGGTATTGCTCCTGTTATCGAGATTGAAGGCCTGAAACCGTTCGAAATTCATGGCCGCAAGATTATCGCTAATATGCATCAGACGTTTCAGGTCATCCGCTGTCTGGGTTTTAGCGACGGCCGCAAGCGCCTTCGTATCGTCGCGAAGGCGCGGCTGTGTGACAGGAGCGCCCAAATCGGCAGGCGCCATGTTCAATTTTTTTGCAGGGGAGAGTAGCGTCAGCATAATCAATCCTTTCCTCCTAACATCAACCCGGACAATCCAGATTCGTATGCGTGGGACGGTGACCACAAGAACCTAAGCCCTTGCGTCAATAATTCAAGTCGCTTGATCCTGAATTAGAAAATATACAGACGCGATGCCGTCAAGGTGTGGGCACATCCCCCCCGTGAAATGAACAATGGCCCAGAGGATAAACCCCTAAGTCATTGAAAAATATGGTGGGCGATGACGGGTTTGAACCTGCGACCCGCTGATTGGGTGGCTGGGGTTTCGGGCGGCGCTTTGCTCAGCACCCTTTGAATTTCTTGAGGGAACATTGAAGGGCCATGACTTCTGCTTTAGAGATATCGGCACGGGGCATCCGCGTGGCGACGGTCCTGTTATCCCCACTCTACCCACTGCATCCATTCTTTGCCGCCGTACTGGTGCCTTTTATCATGGGATTTGTCGCCGATGCCGTGGGCATCAAAAACAGCTTCTACGTCTGTGGGGGCTTCTTGATCTTATGTTGCATCATCGTCGCCCTATTCATCCGCCGCATCCCCGGTTTTAAAACCTGCTCGCCCTTATTTCTGGAGATACCGCGATACGGCCAGATAATGATAAATCAGCCGTTTGTCCGTCACATTATGAGCGCACATTTGATAGTTCATGGAACCATGGGCTCTGTATTTTGTGGCCTCACACCCATTCCGTTTAAAGCCTTTGGCCGCAGACCCCCCACCATATTCATCATCCAAGCCAAAGGCGTGGCCGACCTCGTGCCAATAGGTGTTATCGGTTGTCATGGTTGAGAAATTGTTGAACTGGACCGGGTTGGATTTATACATTTGATTAAATTTATATGGCAAAAACTTGGTGGCAAAGCGCACCGTTAGGTGATCGTTTTTCTTAAAAAGCTTTAGAGCGGGTGAGCCTTTAAACTCACCTTCATTGTGCCCCTTCATCAACAATTTTAGCCTGAAAATTTCGTTCCCCAAATCGTCAGAAATATTCCAATAAGCCTCTGCGGTTCGAACGAAATTATCAAGCACCCAAACCTTGGGCTTTACCTTCACAATCTGCTTCTTGATTGGAT
The DNA here is from genome assembly GCA_018666775.1 of Rhodospirillales bacterium. Lineage (NCBI taxonomy): Bacteria > Pseudomonadati > Pseudomonadota > Alphaproteobacteria > Rhodospirillales > Rhodospirillales bacterium. Next base: position 108,877 of record JABIXC010000011.1, read on the forward strand.
CCAACCAAAAAAGATCCATATCCGACGACACGCGGCAACCCGACTTTGGGTTTCCCTTTTTGGTGTATTGATATTCAATTTTCCCTGAACTGATAAATTTATTCTGCGGATCCCGGGTATATAGCCCCTTGCCTGCATATTTCCCTTCAAACCCCGGGAAATAGATTGATGTTTTACACACCTTCAACCAAAGCGGTGTTGCGGGGGAATTGAGCGTGTAAACACCCGCCCCCCCCGGAACCGGGGTGACTTCAGATCTGGTATAAAGTTTCCATGCATGGGCTGCGTTAAAATCCACCCGGTTTTTAACAAAATCATTGATAATTGGCCGATATGGAACCACCATTTCCCAAACACCATCTTTTTTGCTGATGACATAAATATATTTTTGCTGGGTGAATGCCGTTCCAAGAAAATTATATTTTCCACGGATGACCTTGGCCTTAAGCGTGCGCGATTTCAGAATAGACTTGCCCGAATTACCGCCCCGGGCAGCCGTAAATTTCGACACCTGCCCCCCCTTGCGATCCCGGAACCGATTGCACTGCACAATGACTTCGTTCCAGGTGCGATTGCCGTAAAAAAAGGGATGGGGAAATAATTTTTGAAAAAAATTCACATCATTTTTGGTCTTTGTGGTCGACTTTAAATCCCGCATGCTTTTGCAAAGACCTGCATTCGCATCGTGGGGAAATATGACGCCACACATCACAAAAAATAGAATGTAGTTTTTCATTTAACCGCTCCTTGCCTAGCTTAAAAGGGGATGGCATCGGCATACGAACCAAACATCCAATTTCAACAACTGATACAAGAGACAAGGACATGTTAGCCGATGTCTTGACCAAATGTCGCCAAAAAGGAAAAGGAATGAGTGCTGAAGTTGCCGCCTGCATCACTGCACGCGTGCAACTTCATCAAGAGAAGTAGGGAATCCCCAGCAGTTCGAACAGGGCGGGGGCTGACCAGAATATTTCCAACAAGAAATCAAAGATCACCACCACGAAGGCTTCTGCAATCACCGCCAACAACAGCGCGATGCGCCATGTGCCGCCATAGATGCGAATATAGAGCAGCGCAAATACGGCCATGGCAATATGAAATCCGATCAGAAACACGCTGGCGGCAAGACCGATAAGCCAAGCGAAATTCTCAAGGCTGCGGCGCATGGTTGTCGCCGCTTTCACACCATCAAAGGCAGGGATATCTGAGCTCGGCCCGCCGAGGACACGCAGATGAAAACTGATCTGAAGCGCGCCCAACAGAATACCAACCCCCGCAATACAATAGATTATGAGAGATGCGCGGGTTACCCATTCCGTGCTGATAGTGGCAGCGGCGGCCAACACCCCCATAACCACTAGCAAAAAGACGATATCGCCCCGTAGATGCCAACGGGTCAAATCGATCAATGGCTCGCCACCTGCGGGTTCGCCTTTGCGCATCCTCCGGATGATGGGCATCACCAAAGTCAAGACAACAAGGCAGAAGATGATCAAAACGCCCGGCTCAAGAATCCATTCCCAGCCATAGCGCGCATTAGAAAGCCACAAATAGCCTTCTAACTGTCCGCCCAAAACAACGGCCACCAGCAAGGGAGGACGCGGCCAATCAAATATCTTCATAAGATAGCCAAGGGCAGAGAATCCTAAAAAGGTAACAATATCCCACCACACAAAATGGGCAGCATAGGCCGCCGTCACACAAAGGACCAAGGTCATTGGCACAATAATGTAGAACGGCATCAAGCTCAGCTTGGCAAACTGGTTCGCAGCACCAAGGGCCAGCGCGGCCGCGATGATATTAGCAATCACCAAAACCCAGATCATGGCCATGGTGTACGGCAATTGATCTGTCAGCATGGCGGAACCCGGCGTGATACCGACCGAAATAAAGGCGACAAGCATCAACGCATAAGACGTTGAGCCCGGAATTCCGAAGGCAATGGTTGGGATTAATGCACCACCTTCTTTGGCATTATTAGAGCTTTCCGGCGCGATCACACCGCGCACGTCACCCTTGCCAAAATTTTCCGGGTTTTTCTCGGTCTGCACCGCATGGGCATAAGCAAACCAATCGGCGACAGATCCACCGAGGCCCGGCAACACACCAACCCAAACGCCAATTAGGGAACAACGGATCATCAGCCACCAATGGATAAACACATCCTTCATGCCTTGGACCAGACCAGACCCCAGCCCTTCGGTTTCGGCAATTGATGTGCGCCGCACCGCTAACGCGATCATTTCTGGCACGGCAAAAAGCCCAAGGCCCACGAGAATGAGGCTAATGCCATCAACGAGGTATTCACCTTCAAAGGCAAAGCGTTCAATGCCCGTTTTATTATCCATGCCAACGGTTGAGACCAGTACGCCAAGAATAGCCGCCATTAATCCCTTGATTGGCGCGCGGCCTGACAGCACACCGACGGCCGACAAGCCCCAAAGAACCAACATCAAAAATTCCGGCGAACGGAAGGCCAAAACCAATGGCCGCAGGATCGGCAGGCTGGCAAAAAGAACAATGGCGCCGAATATGCCACCCAAAGGTGACGCGATGAAGGCCGCCCCAAAGGCGCGTCTGGCTTCGCCCTTTTGCGCCATTGGGAAACCATCAACGATGGTCGCCTGAGAGCCCGCACTGCCCGGCACCGCGATCAACACAGACGGAAAAGTATTCGCCGTGTTCGAAACCGCCCCCATGCCCAGTAAAAGGGCGATGGCCGGATAAGGATCAAGGGTGATGGCATAGGGCAAAACAATAGTGATGAGGAGAAGCACCCCAATACCCGGAAGGGCCGCAAAGAACGAGCTGCCCAAAATGCCAATGAGCATGAGAAACATAGGCCAGGGACGTGAAATTTCACTAACGGCTATAAATAAAGCATCAAACATTTGGGCTCGCAGTTATGGCTGATGCGTCAATTGACGCATCAGCCATCATTAGAGTTCTAAAAATTTCATCTGATGTTGGCCCAATCTATCGGGCCGACATCAAAGTCTTATTTACAGTCAATCTTCATGGCCTTTTTCAAGCCTTTCGTTTTAAAGGTGCACTTCATGCCAACCTTTAAAGCCTTCCGTTTGGCTTTGCTTCCGCCAACAGAGATTTTGGTCTTTTTACCAACTTTAAGTTTTCCCTTGTTTCCAGAACCCTTCCAATAAACCTGCTTGCCACCTTTTTTGATCTTAGAAATTTTACCCTTGCGGAGATAAATTTTATTTCTAAAGGCAGCGAGGCCATATTTCACTTTAAGGGCATCGGCATAATCCAATGCCGATTCAGGTGCGCTGTGGATGACATTCACCATCGCCGCAACTTCTTCGCCCGGAATATAGAAAAGTTCCTTGCTGAACTGTTTGCGGGCAACTTTAAGGAATCCCGGATCGTTGACTGACGCTTTATAAGCCGCACGATAGAGTTTGACATATGCCTTAGGCGTGCTCGGTGCCATGGCCATCCATTTATCAACCCCTGATGAGCCCGTCATAGACTGATAACCCTGCCAGGCTTCTTTTGAAATGCCCTTTTTCTTCAGGTTTTCCGTCATTGTCGCGATATTCATATAGCTGGGGCGCCTGACAAGCTTGCCCCCCATCTGTTGCCCATCCTGTGTCAAAAGCTCCGTCACACCATCTTTTAAAAGGGTGTCGATCAGGTAGGCATTATTGGTAGCAAAGGCATCGATCTCGCCTTGGCGAATGGCTTTGTTCATTTGTCCTGAACCACGGTACCCAGGAATCCAGCGCAGGTTCCAGCCAAGGAATTCGGCGCCCCACATGGGCATCGCTTGCCAAGACCGCGTGCCACTGATGGCCGCCACAATGACCGGTTTAGCAGATTTATCCATCAACCGCTTTTTTGCATCTTTGCGGAGGAACAAGACGGAGCCCCCACGATTGACAGAGCCTAAGAAATTAAACTTCTGAGGATCATAACGGGCCGATTTACGCCGCAAGGTGCTGGGCTGAAGGACGGTGTTATCCGATTGCATAAAGGTCAACCCATCGCCCTTGACCTTGTTCATCAAGTAATTGGCAGCACGGATTTTACCGCCGCCGGTGCCCATATTCTTGACGACAATGGTGGGATTGCCGGGCAGATACTTTTTCATATACTGAGATATCAGCCGGCCAATGCGGTCTGTGCCGCCGCCGGCACCAGAAGCAACAATCAATTGAACGCGTTTGCCCTTTAAAGATATATCTGCCGAAGCAGGGGATGCAGCCAATGCCACGGCAACCGTTGCCGTTGCAAATAGTGTACGCAATGAAGTTGAATTTACCATTGTAGGCCTCCCTATTGTCCCTGAATTAATTTGGTGCTCATTAAACTCTGAACTTATCTTTCAAAAACAGTATATGCCCTGATCTCTCATAGCAAGAAATCACCGTAACCCTTTTTTCCAAACCTGCTGCAAAAAATTATTTTTGCTATAAGCTTGGACCAACCAGAATGGTCCGCCCAAGGACCCGGGCACTAATGGGGGAACAAATGAAGCATATTATCCAACGGGTTACAGCGACACCGCTGAAGGTTCAAAGCTCCATGTCATGGCTTGGCGTGGACCGCAGCCGGGTTTCAGCCATGTGTATTGTCGAGGTCGAAACTGATACTGGGTTCATCGGTCATGGTTTCACCAATCTGGCTGATGGTTCTGTGGTCGCCCAAGCGATCAAGAGCGTGGCCGCCCCTGCCATCATCGGCATGCCTGCATTGGCCACAGAACGCACGTGGCGTGCCATGTGGTGGGCGATGACTGCCGCAGCCCAAACCGGCTTTGGCGCCAACGCCACCAGTGCTGTCGATCTGGCCTTGTGGGATATCAAGGGCCAAGTGTTAGAACGCCCCGTTTGGCAATTGCTGGGCGCGTCTTATGACCGCCTCCAAGTCTATGCCACCTTGGGCATGCCCGGGTTAGAGCCTGAGCAACTGGTCGAAATGGCCAAACGTCTTAAAGAGCTGGGCTTCAAAACCATCAAGATCCAAGTCGGGCGCCCGGGCCTCGGCCAGGTCGACCGCGAAAAATCTCTTGACCTTATCATCGATGAAGATATCGCTCGCATCGCCGCCTTGCGTGAAGCCTTAGGCCCTGATTTTGGCTTGGCAATCGATGGTGCGGCCCGCTTCGACCTGCCCCATGCGGTCACCTTATCAAGGCGCGCCGCACCCTATGACATCTCTTGGTATGAAGAACCGGTACTTCAAAATGATATTGAATTAATGGCCGAACTTCGGCGCATGACCGATATCCCCTTGTCTGTGGGGCAAAATGAGGGGCAGTTGTATCGCTTTCGCGACATGCTCGTGAACAAAGCGGTAGATATGATCCAGCCCAATGTTGCGATCATTGGCGGCATCACCCAAGGCGTGAAGGCAGCCGCATTGGCCAGTGCCTTTAACATCCCCATTGCCAGTGGCGGCGGCAGTTGCCCCTTCCACAACGCCCATCTTCAGGCTGGCATCGCCAATGGCGGCAAATTGGAATATCAAACTAGCGCCACCGGCGCCTATGACCCGCTTTTTGATAATTTGCCAACAATCGAAGATGGCTGGTTGGCCCTACCCCAAACCCCCGGCTTCGGTTTCACACCGAACAAAGATGCCATGAAAGAATTCACAGTTAAATAACCCGGGTGAAATAGGCCGGGGGAATATTTTCAAAGAAAGCTCCGAAGGCCACAGCAAAACCTGCAAGCAAGTGTCGTTGGGCTCATATGCTTCCAAAAAAATAAGGGCTTAGCTGAAATACGGCTAAGCCCTTTGAAAGGAATGGTGGGCGATTGTCTAACGTCAGCGCCTATGGGACAGATTAGGGGCATTGCATAAGAGAGGGTTTCTGGCACATCGTAATGACCCGAAGGGGAATGAAGATGAAACAGAAATCGCAGACAAGACAGACGGGTGCAGCCAAGGCGATCA